>CAZHDX010000237.1:0-1503 GCA_964531195.1 uncultured Nitrosopumilaceae archaeon | reverse complement strand
CACTCATAAAGATTAGGTCGTATTTGTTTGACCAATTTTGATTCGTTTAGCAGGTAGTGGGCCTCTACTTCGACATCAAAATGACCAACATTTCCAAGTATGGCACCTTCCTTCATTTTTAAAATGTGTTCTTTTCTGATTACTCCTGTTTGTCCAGTTGCAGTGACAAAGATATCTCCAATCCTTGCGGCCTCTTCCATAGTAAGTACATCATATCCATCCATATGTGCCTCTAATGCACGCACAGGATCAACTTCGGTGATGAAAACTTTGGCACCTAACCCATTTGCTCTTGATGCAACTCCTCGTCCTACCCATCCGTAACCTGCAACAACCAAACGCTTACCAGCAAAGAGAAGATTCATTGATCTAAAATAACCATCTATTGTACTCTGACCTGTCCCGTATCTGTTATCAAACATATGTTTTGTATATGCATCATTGACTGCAATTACAGGATATCTGAGCTTTTTCTGATTAGCTAATGCCTTGAGCCTGATAACGCCTGTAGTAGTCTCTTCAGTACCTCCAATTATTTTTAATGATGAAAATTTTGAATCTCCATGCACTTTGCTATGACAATCTGAACCATCATCAGTTAGAATTTGTGGTTTGTGGCTAAGCATTTGTTCAATACACCAATCATATTCTTCTGGACTTTGGCCTTCCCACGCATAGATGTTAATCTCATTTTCAGCAAGAAATGCTGCTATGTCGTCTTGGGTGGAAAGAGGATTTGCGCCGCATGCGCTTATCTCAGCACCAAGCTCTCTTGCACCCATAATTAGCACTGATGTTTCTTTTGTAATGTGCAAGCAGATGCCAAGTCTAATACCTCTTAATGGTTTTGATTTTTTAAGACGGTTAACAGTATTTGTAAGAATTTTCATATGGCTTTTTGCCCATTCATAAGAAATTTTTCCCTGCTCTGCAAGATCTCTGTCCTTTACCTTACTCATGTGACGTTTCATATTTGAGCGATATAAAATAGTATCATAATAACAATCTAAATATTGAACAGAATTTTGTTTTAACTTGATGGCGTGGAAGAAAGTTGCTGGAAAAAATGACGTTGCTCCAGGTAAAGGTAAGGAATTTGTTGTAGATGGAAAACGAATAGCAATTTTTAATCAAAATGGATTTCACGCACTCGATGCCATTTGCGTACATCAAGATGGATCAATTGCTCCTGGAAAGTTGGAAGGTGACATTGTCGAATGTCCGTTGCATTTTTGGCACTATAATATCAAAACCGGCGAGCTACAGGACTACATCAAGGGAGTAAAGCTGAAAACATACAATGTTGAGGCAAAATCAGATGGTATATACATTGATGTATGATAAGTTTAATTCTGTAATCTTGGTTTTAAATTTGTTGAATCAGGAAATTTTAGAAGAATTACAAACACAAAACTATGAAGAGATACAAAAAAAAATTGGTTCATTTCTTGTAGACGAAGTTTCTCAAAGACAATCATTTGGAGTAGTATTTGGTTTAAGCGG
>CAZHDX010000236.1:0-1510 GCA_964531195.1 uncultured Nitrosopumilaceae archaeon | reverse complement strand
CGGTGCATGTATAGGAGTTTGCCCAACAAAAGCAATCTTTTGGATGAGACCAATGGACTTTACCGTAGGTCAACCAGTTCCATTATACAGGAACTCTGTATTCGTCAAAGGTTGGACTGAACTAGCAGAATAGATCGTCCGACAATTAATCTTCTTTTTATTAACAGTATCTAGTGTCAACTGCGTTGTCTAAATATATGGAAAAGCCAAACAAATACCATTGAGCAAATCAGGCAACTTGTGGCGCAAAGTACATGGCAGGATTGCAAAAAAGCCAACCAACTTTAGCTGGCTAATTGACAATGAACTTGCCGGAAGTGGAATGCCTACTTCTGTTACCGAGCTTGACTGGGTTAGAAAGCAAGGCGTAAAATCAATTGTTACCATGACTGAAAATCCACTGCCAGAGTCGTGGGTCAAAAACATAAAGTATCTTCACGTACCTACTGAAGATTTTTCTGCCCCTGACATGGACCAGATAGATCAGACTGTAGATTTTATTCAAGAACAAATTAAAAATAAAGAACCCATCATGGTCCACTGCGCAGCTGGCATTGGCAGAACTGGAACAATACTAGCTTGTTTTTTAATAAAATACCACAGCTTGTCTGCAAAAAATGCAATTGATAAAGTGCGTAAAGAAAGACCTGGCTCTATACAATCTGAATCGCAAGAGATTGCAATAGGTCTTTATTACAAATTTATTAAAAAATAACTATTCAGGAATAGAACTAGTTACCATTTTTCCATTTTCAAGCTTGATGAACAGAAATCTGTTGTCCTTGAAGATCAAAGTTATTTCGTTGCTGCTTTCTGACTTGTCTTCAACTTCAAGCAATTCTTGTCCTCTAATGCCATCGAATTTTGCCATAACTGAACTCTAATAATTCCATTTATATCCTATTTGGTAATCTCAATTTCAATTTCTTTGGAATGGATCTTTTCATCAAATGGTTCAGTGTACTCATGTTTTAACCATGAAACAAAGATCTCTGCTCCAATCTTGTGTTTTCCACTTCCAAGCTCAGATGCCTTGAACTGGATCTTTTCATTAAAATCAAGTAGTTCTTCTTGAACTCCTTCTTGATTTAGAGCAATAAATGGCTCAAAATTTTTTGCCACCTGAACCCAGACTTTTTTTTGTGCCATCTGTGTGAGTTTTGGGTTGCGCGTCCAAAACAAGGCAGCCTTTCGATAGGTATCTATTGGTTTTCCAATCTCTTTCTTTCTTAGTCCGCCTGAGTAGAGTTTGACACCATATTTTAGCTTGAAAGTATTGTCATGTTTATTGTAAGCTCTCTCCCAAGTTTTTTCATTAAATGCTTCACGAAAAGCACCCATGATAGCAAATTTTACATTTATTTCTATACTATCATCAACTCTAAATTTATCACTAGATTTCTCCAATTCCACATCAGTGATGAATGTCTTTTCTGTTGACAATTATCGTAATGGTTTATATCCTCAATAAGTATTTTTTTTATTTACATGGATGCTAAGATAACAAAAT
>CAZHDX010000235.1:0-1522 GCA_964531195.1 uncultured Nitrosopumilaceae archaeon | reverse complement strand
TTCTATAGCAATGCCGTATTTCCAACTCTTCAATGGTTTTCCGTGTTGCTCATTGTTACAATGAGGACAATTGATGCCAATCATATCTGTTGATAATTCTTTATTACCTTCATAGAAATGTATCTTCAGTAATTCTTTATTAGGTCTGGTTATCGATCCAAAATATTGGGACTTTCTGAATCTGATACCCGGGTAAAACTGATCGACCCAAAATTACACTCGGCAGGATGGGATGAGAGTAAAATCGAGCGTGAATTGAATGTCACAGACGGTGGAATAATAGACTCCAAGGGAAATAGAAAGACACCGAAATTTGCTGATTATATTCTCTATCATGGAGGAATGGCTATTGCGATAGTGGAAGCAAAAGAAGAAGATGAGGATTATCTAAAAGGAATGAAACAAGCTAAAGATTATTGCAAAATGTATGGATCCATGTTTGCATATTCCTCTAACGGTCACAAGATCGAAGAATTTGATTTTAATACTAATAAACAAACAACTCTTGATTCGTTTCCATCTCCTGCAGATCTATATAGAAGATATGTTGAGGGAAGATTTGGAAAATTAGAAAAAGACCCAATTAGCCAACCGATGTACAAAGGTATTTTCTCAATTAGGTACTACCAAGATCATGCAATAAAGAATATTCTGGACACCTTTCTTTCTGGTAAGACAAAAAAGATCTTGATCACAATGGCTACAGGTTCAGGAAAAACAAAAGTTGCCTTCCAGACTGTTTGGAAGCTGTACAATGCAGGAAATGTTCAAAAAGTATTATTCGTTACAGATAGAAATTTCTTGGTAAGTAATGCTGTGAAAGAATTTGAACCGTTTTTCAATAAACGGGTGGCAGGTGTTATAGGAACAAAAGATTGGTCTCGAAACCTAGACGTTCATTTTTCTACCTATCAGACACTTTATGGAACTGGTGCAAGTGATAGAGAATACGAAAAATTTGATCCTAATTATTTTGATTTCATTATAATCGACGAATGCCATAGATCCGGTTTTGGGACATGGCGTGCCATTCTTGATAGATTCAAAAAAGCCGTAGTACTTGGAATGACAGCAACACCAAAGAGAGCAGATAACATAGACACCTATGCCTATTTCGGGGAAGCCGTTTATTCTTACAGCCTCGGCCAGGGAATTGACGATGGTTTTCTTGCACCATACAAAATAAACAAGATTTACACAAATATTGATTCACAAGGAGGTCTTTCAGTAAAGCAGGCTATAGAACAAGGAGCTAAAATCCATGCCCAGGAAGGTTCGGAGATTAAGGAATGGTACAAAATTAGCGAACTTTGGAGGAATTTGCTACTTCCTGACAGAACTGAAGCCATTTCAAATCACTTGGCAGAATTGTTGTACACTTATGGACCAATGGAAAAAACTATGGTGTTTTGCGTTACCCAAGAGCATGCAAGAATGGTAGCAAAGACTTTGCAAAACAAATTCTCACATTTGGGATATGATAACTATGCTGTTACAATTACTTCAGAGGAACAAGAAGTAA
>CAZHDX010000234.1:0-1530 GCA_964531195.1 uncultured Nitrosopumilaceae archaeon | reverse complement strand
AGCGCTTTACCAGGAAGTGCACATTGAAAACGGAAAGGCAAAGGAAATCAATTTGTTAAAACCATGTATGATACACAAAATAAGAAAATTAATCCTAGAGGTGGATTGATTGGATCTGGTCATCCTTTAGGAGCAACTGGAATAGCACAGGTTGTAGAAATTAGTCAACAGCTTCAAAATAATGCAGGAAAACGTCAAATTGACGGGGCCAAAGTAGGTCTGGTTCAAAACATGTCAGCCGCTGCTACTTCTTCAACAGTCATTATTCTCGAATCATGAATCAATTTAAAAATGAATTAAAAAACGGTAAATTTGTCTGTAGTGAATGTCTTAAATGTAATAAACTTGTTTGGCCACCAAGTGATTTTTGTAATGTCTGTTTTAATAAAGTAAAATGGAGACAGGTTTGCGGAAATGGTACACTGATAGAATTTGCAAAAAAAGATAATGTGATTTTTTGCATAGCGGAATTTGAAAATACTATTAGAATTATGGGAGAATTAGATGCAGGATTAAAAATTCCATCGATAGGGCAAGATCTTGATCTTATAAAATGTGATTATGACGATAAAGATAGAATCTTTTTTCAATTAAAATAAATTTTTAAATTATACTAAAGTACATATATTGATTTGGCTGATTTTTAGTTAATTGATCTAATTGGCACTACACTAATTTGTTGGATTCTTTTATTTTGATATTCTTTTTGAATATTTGAATGTGGTTATAGACACCAAATGAGAAAATGATGTATGACCAAATGAATAATATGTCAATTGGATGACCAGTATAATATGAATTATTAAGCGTAAAATATTGAAATCCAGTATCAGCAATTACTTCAGATAAAATTCCAATCAATAACAGGGTCCACAGAAAATTCACTTCACCTCTGAAAAATAAAAAGATGCCAATCAATGCGGGTACAAGAATGATAGAATCAGCAACCGGATATACTGCACCTAACATGATTACAAATTTACTTTCATTAGAATTATTATCTATTGTCATATACAAATTTGGAATTAAAACAGATACTGCAATTAATGAAGTAGAAAATATCATTTTTCTTGAAATTAATTTTTTGAATGGTTTTAGATAATATATTGAAAATAAAAATAAAAATGGATATCCTATAATATAAAATGCATCAGCAGATGATGGAAATGGATTAAGATGATATACTAGTTCATATTCGGCCCATATGGTCTCTGCAATAAACCATGAAATTGCAGTTCCTAAGAATAATAACCACGCCTTACCATGGTTACCAGTTTTTCTGAATCTTGTTGATATGATTATTGATAAAAAAACTAGGGCTCCTGCTACTGGAATGTATGTAAAATCAGTTGTCACCTTAACTGCCTCTTTTCCAAGAAATGTTGCTAGCAGTATTCCCATGCCAGTTACAAGTAGACAGACAAATAACGACTTTTGTTCTTGTAGTTTCTCTAAATTATTTTGCAAATTTATTCACTTATTGCAGTAACAAATATTTCTATTGATTTTTCTGTAATGTGTTCGATTAAT
>CAZHDX010000233.1:0-1531 GCA_964531195.1 uncultured Nitrosopumilaceae archaeon | reverse complement strand
CGGCCATGCGGGGCACGACCGAGTAGGTGCCGTCCTTCTGGATGTTGCCCAGGTAGTAGTCATTGCTGTCTTGCAGGCTGGCGAGTTCTTTCTTGAGCACGAACTCGTTCCAGACCGAGGCGAAGATGGACGCCGATGCGGGCTTGCAGATGTCGCAGCCCAGGCCTTTGCCATGCTTGGCCAGCAGGTCGTCGAAAGACTTGATCTCGCCGACGCGCACCAGGTGGTACAGCTCTTGACGCGAATAGGGGAAGTGCTCGCAGATGTGGTTGTTCACCGCCATCCCTTGCTTCTTCATCTCGCTCTTCATGATCTGCGTGACCAGGGGCACACAGCCGCCACAGGTGGCACCGGCCTTGGTGCAGGCCTTCATGTCGGCGATGGTGCAGACCTTCTGCTCGCTCACGGCGGCGCAGATCTGGCCCTTGCTTACGCTGTTGCACGAGCAGATCTGGGCGCTGTCGGGCAAGGCATCAGGGCCCAGGCCGGGCTTGCTCTTGCCATCGCTGGAGGGCAGGATCAGGAACTCGGGGTCGGCCGGCAGGGTGATGCCGTTGAGGGCCATCTGCAGCAAGGTGCCGTATTCATCGGCATTGCCCACCAGCACCGCACCCAGCAGCTGCTTGCCATCGCTGCTCACCACGATCTTCTTGTAGATCTGCTTGACCTCGTCCACGTACTGGAAGGAGCGGCAGTGTGCGGTCTTGCCATGGGCATCGCCGATCGAGGCCACGTCCACGCCCATCAGCTTGAGCTTGGTGCTCATGTCGGCGCCAGCGAAGGCCGCGTTGGTGTCGCCTGCAATGTGCTTGGCGGCCACGCGGGCCATGTCATAGCCGGGGGCCACGAGGCCGAAGGTCTGGTCGTTCCAGGAGGCGCACTCGCCCACGGCATAGACGTGGTGGTCGCTGGTGCGGCAGTGGCTGTCAATCGCCACGCCACCCCGAGCACCCACGGCCAGCAGGCATTGGCGCGCCAGCTCATCGCGAGGGCGTATGCCGGCGGAGAACACGATCATGTCGGTCTCCAGATAGCTGCCATCGGCGAACACCATGCGGTGACGGTGCTCGGCGCCATCGATGATCTCCACCGTGCTGCGGCTGGTGTGGGGCCTCGATCCCGGCTCGGGCGTCCTGCTCGAGCGCCACGACCGGCTGTGCGGGGAATTCCTCGCGCTCGACTACGGCTACCTCGAGGACGACATGCCGGGAAAGCTGAATCTCTTTCCCAACGACTGGGCAAAGATCCGCTCGCTTCTCGAATGAAGGCGAGCGACGCTGTGGCGCTCGGTCTGCAGCATCACGGCGCGGGGCGGCTGAGCGAGGCCGAAGCGCTCTACCGCCAGGCGCTGGCGGCCGAGCCCGACCACATCGACGCCCTGCACTTCCTGGGCGTCGTCGCCCACCAGCGCGGCGAGCCCGCTCAGGCGGTGGAGCTGATCACAAGGGCGCTGTCGCGGAACGCGTCGAACGCCCCGGCGCCAAACAACCTCGGCCTCGCCCCCCCCCCCCAAGGCAGGCCCGAGGAAGCC
>CAZHDX010000232.1:0-1536 GCA_964531195.1 uncultured Nitrosopumilaceae archaeon | reverse complement strand
TGTTTTACAAAGAATGGCTTAATTTGTAATTGAACGGAAATTTGATCTTAATCTGGCAAAAAACCTTATTTCTCAACAGGAATTACCTGTGGATCTTTCAGATAGCCAATATGCATTTCATATAAATTCCAAGGGCATAAACAAAGCCAAAGGTCTTGAGGAAGTAATGAAGATGTTTTCTGCTAAAAAAGATGATATAATATCAATAGGAGATAGTGAAACAGATATTCCATTGTTCAAAGCAACAGGATTAAGTATTGCATTAGGAAATGCCGGTAAAGATGTAAAATCACAAGCAACTATGGTAGTAGCAGGAAATGCTGGGGATGGAGTAATTGAGGCACTGGAGTACGTTGAGCTTAAATTATCAGACAGATAAGATATGACACTTCGATTATTATTTGATGAAATTAGATTAAATCTCAAACGTATATCTGATGAACTTCATTATCCTACAATAGAATTCGAGGTAGCTGAGGCATCAAAACCAGAATTTGGTGATATAAGCTGTAATATTGCATTCTTGCTTGCAAAACAACTAAAGAAAAAACCATTTGAGATTGCGACTATTGTTTCATATGAATATAAAAAAATCCAGAGTAAATTTGTAAAGGAAATAACAGCACATCCATCGGGATATGTAAATTTTTTTGTAAATTCTGTTGAATTAAATAATTCTACATTAAAATCTGCAAGACAAAAAAATTATGGTAATATTAATATTGGAAAAAATTTAGAAATTGTGGTAGAACATACTAGTGTAAATCCAAACAAAGCGTTGCATATTGGTCATGTGAGAAACATTATCATAGGTGATACAATTTCAAGAATATTACTTAAGGCTCAATATGATGTTAAGGTGCTGAATTATATTGACGATTCCGGTTTGCAAGTAGCTGATATCATAGTAGGTTTCAAATTTGGTGGATTTTCTTTAGAACCTCCAAAAGATCAAAAATTTGATCATTATTGTGGTGATGTTGTTTATGTAAACATGACCACAAAATATAAGACTGATCCAAATCTAATCGAAAAAAGAATCCTAGTGCTAAAGGAATTGGAGGAAGGTACATCTGAAACTGCCAAATTTGCTAATGAAATAACAAGAAAGGTTCTTGAGGAACAACTAAAAACTTGTTGGCGTCTTGGTGCAACATACGATTGCTTGAATTTTGAATCACAAATTATTCGATCAAACTTATGGAATAAAATACTTGAAGAGATGAAATCAAAATCTATTGTTGAATTTGAAAAGGAAGGAAAGAATCAAGGCTGTTGGGTTATAAGATCTAATAATGAAGATGATAAAATTCTTGTGAGAAGCAATGGTATTGCTACATACATTGCAAAAGATATTCCATATGCTGCATGGAAACTCCGAATACTTGATGATCCTTTTTATTATAAAAAATATGCAGAACAGAAAAATGGCCAAGTTCTCTGGGAAACTACTATTGAAAAGACAGAAAACAAACTTAATTTTACGGGAGAAAAGGTAATAATTGAAATTGACTAAAGCCCAGACACGTTGACAAA
>CAZHDX010000231.1:0-1536 GCA_964531195.1 uncultured Nitrosopumilaceae archaeon | reverse complement strand
AGGAAACATGCTTTTTTTATATATTTTTGGTGATAACATTGAATATCGATTTGGAAGAGGAAAATATCTTGCCTTGTACCTGTTTTGGGGTCTTGTTGCAGGATTTGTTCATATATTATCCGATCCATCTAGTGCTGCTCCTGCAATAGGCGCTTCAGGAGCAATTTCCGGAGTCTTGGGAGCGTATCTTGTGATATTTCCTAATGCTAAAGTGTTTACTTTGTTATTTTTTGGATTTTTTATTAGAACTATACGCATCTCAGTAAAATGGTATCTTCCATTTTGGTTCTTATTTCAAAATGTGTTGCCAGCATTTATTGGTTCCAATGGTTCGGGTGTTGCCTTTTTTGCTCACATTGGTGGATTCTTGATAGGTATGTTAACAGGTTTTCTTTACAAAAAAACAAACAGATCAGAATTCATGTACGGATCAAGATACGGATGGAAAGACAGATAGAAAATTATCAACCAAAGTTTCTCAAAGATTAAATTCTACTTGAATCATACCGATTCATGCCATTAATTTCAGTTTCAATGTATCCTGGCAGAACACAGAAACAAAAAGAGGATTTTGCTAAAGCAATAACAAAATCTGCAGTAGAGATTCTCAAGACTAAAGAAAGCCATGTTATTGTAGTCTTTGAGGAGAATCCCAAAGAAAATTGGTACATGGCTGGAAATCCCCTTTAAACTACATTTTTATTTTAATTGAATTTACTAGATTCGTGACAAAAGTTGCACTTGTACAATTAAAAGCTGATGTTGAGAAGAAAAAAAATCTAAAAAAAATCCTTGAATACATAAAAATTGCTGCAAAACAACATGCAACACTTTGTCCAATTCCAGATTTTATGATGTTTTACACTCCTTCCTCCCAGACACCAAGAGAGCTTGCTAGTTTAGCTGCAACAATAAATGGTGAATTTATTCATTCCATTTCAGAATCTGCAAAACAAAATTCTATCCAAATAGTGGGAACTTTTTATGAAAAAAGTCCAAAAATAGATAGAGTATATGACACATCTTTTCTTATAAATAAAAATGGAAAAGTAATATCAAAATATAGAAAAATCCATCTTTATGACGTACTTGGTTTTAAGGAATCAAATAAACTGTCTGCTGGATATAAAATTGTAAAACCAAGTAAAACAACAATAGGAAAAATGGGGATGATGATCTGCTATGATTTGAGATTTCCTGAAATGTCAAGATCTCTCGCATCTGCTGGCTCAGAAATTCTTGTGGCACCATCTGCATGGGTACAAGGTGAAATGAAAGAAGAACACTGGATAACTATCAACAAGACACGTGCAATTGAAAATGGTTGTTATCTTATTTCGCCGGATCAGGTAGGAAACATCTATTGCGGTCGAAGCGTAGTGGTTGATCCTTATGGAAAAATTTTATTGGATATGAAAAAAAGAGAAGGAATTGGTATTGTTGATATTTCACTTGACAGAGTAAAAAAAATACGAAAAAAATTACCACTCCTAAAAAATAGAAGAACAGATATCTATAATGATTTTAAGATTTAAC
>CAZHDX010000230.1:893-1558 GCA_964531195.1 uncultured Nitrosopumilaceae archaeon | reverse complement strand
AATCCCAAGTTTTAACTAGGGTTATCTTCAAATTTTGCTGTGAAAAAATTCAAACTAATTATTCTGATCAGTACAGTTTTGGTAGTCATAGGAATTGGACTTACATTTTATGAATCTCAACTAATAAATTTGAACGTCGTAAATCAACAAGAAAATGTTTTGTCTGAATCATCAATGACTTTAACTAAAGATCTGGATCCATCAACGAATCAGAATGGTGTTTATTCTGTTCAGATTACAGATTTTCAAGAAAATAACAATGTCAAAGTGAGTATTTCGAATCCTATGGGCGAGACTATCATATCAAAACAAATAACAAAAAATCCACTCCAAGAAAATTTTCTAATTTCTACCAAGGGGACATATAAAATTCAAGTCGAAAATCAAGGATCTAAAGAACTTCAAATTTTGGCAGTAATCGGAAATTATCCACAGAACATATCGCTAATAGACATGTTTGGTTTTATTCTACTTATAACAGGACTAAGCGGAGTTGCTATTGGAATAATGTATCTAGTGAAGAATCGCGGTAAGACTAGTGTCAGTTAAGATATTGATCAAGCTCTGTTAAACCATCAACTATACCTGAAAAATTCTCATCAGTTTCCATATTTTCGTTTAGTTTTTCATTATCAACATCAAAAATGTTTTTGTTTTTATCAAGA
>CAZHDX010000230.1:0-883 GCA_964531195.1 uncultured Nitrosopumilaceae archaeon | reverse complement strand
GACGGTTCCAACGCGGTCCAATTATCGGGGAACGCCATCAACACGATGAGCGCCCATTGGTCGCCCGACAGCCAGTATGTTATTTTTAACGACAGTAATTGGATGGTTGATCTCATCAAGTCGGATGGGACTGGGGCCGTCACCTTGACCTCCGGCGGCGCAAACTATTTGGGCGACTGGACGCCTCTTTATTGAGAAATTTCCAATTGTCATAACGTGGTTCCAGGTTCTCCCGCTACTTTGTCCAATTTCAGGGTGATTTATCAAGTCGGATGGTAAAATGGGTTTGTTTTGATCAAGACTTGTTCTAACAAAACCATGTTGTATTACATATGCTAATCTTTCTTTTATTTCTGTGTCGGAAAGATGTAATTTTTCCACAAAATATGAAGAGTCTTTACTTCCATCTTCAAGCTCGGATAATATTATAGAAACATCTGAATTTACTAGAATTTCTAACATTTTTTGTTTGTCATAATTTTTATCCATTTTTACTATGCCCACTTTGAATTCAAAGTTTTCTTCTTGTTTGAAATGAAATCGGTAATCAATATCTTATCAATATTCTCTGGATTTATGTAATATGCCCTTCCTTTAAGTTGCCTCTCTAATCCTTCTACATAACTCAAAAGTTCAACTTCCTCACTTATCATAATAGTATCAACTTCAATTCCTTCACGCTTACATTTTTTTGCTTCAAAGAGAGTTTTGGCATCTATTACTGGATCAACCTGTCTATATCGGTAACAAAGATACACCATTTCACCACCTATATCCAATTTTATATCGCGTTCATTTTGTAGTTTCAAGAGGGTAGCTTCATCAGGTTTGTAAAAGTGAGAGTATGGTTTATCTGAAAGTATGTCTTTTTTTTGTGATTCGT
>CAZHDX010000229.1:0-1584 GCA_964531195.1 uncultured Nitrosopumilaceae archaeon | reverse complement strand
GGCTCAGAACTCAAGATCCTTCTCATCAAATCAAAGGGATTTGGTCATCAACGCCCGCAATATTTCATTTTTACGGTCCTAATTGAGTCTTTCAAGAAGCTTGATAAAAGGCAAATGTCAGAATTTAACTTATGGTTGCAATTGATGCTACCTGTTCACTTGAAAGCTTCAGGAGATTTGTGATCCTTAGCACTTGCAATTCTTTTATTCCTGAGACATACTTTGAGGATTACGAGGTTTTTGCAGAACGTGAAGAAACTCCAGGACTTATTTATGTCGAAGCGGCTGACAAGGTGACACTCAAAAAGATAAGAGATATGATTTTCGTTAATGCAAAAGATGTTTTGGGTATCATATATTCATCAAAAAGCGGAAACACTAATCTAAAATGGCGACAAATTAGGAGAAATAGTGGCAAGGTTACTGGAGATGCATCCACCAATACCCTTGTAAACCTAACAGAAGCAGGCGTAATTACTCAAGATTGGGTCCAAAATTACTTGAGGAAAAAAGCGGGGGAAAACAAGCAAGCCAAAACAAATGAATTAACAAACTAAGCCTCTTTTATTTTTGATATATGTTATTGAAATGATAAAATGATCACAAAATCAGTTGATGAGAATTCTGTGGCGTTAATTCCTGAGGAATCAGATGATTTATTCACACTACGGAGAATAATAAAAAAAGACGATAGACTTACTGCAGATACAACCCGTGCGATAAAACAAGAAAAGGATTTTGCAAGACCAGACAGGGGTGAACGTGCTAAAATAAGGGTAATGATACAAGTAGAAAAAATTTCTATCGATAATGTAGTAGACAGATTAAAAGCCCATGGAATTATAGCAGAATCTGATAGTGAATCGGTACGAAAGGGATCACACCATTCTCTGATATTAAAAATTGGAGAACCTTTTACACTGACAAAAAGAAAATGGACTAATATTGAAAAAGAATTGATTTTTAAAAAAAAGGATAATAATAATTTCTTGCTAGTGGCAATAGATACAGGAGATTGTGGAATAGGAAGATTAAGTGGTACACATCTCCAATTGATGCCAAATTTGTATTCAGGAGCAAGCGGAAAGAGATACAAGACAAAGTTTAACATTGAATCTTTTTTTGAAGATGTTCAAAGTGCACTATCTTCTTTCATACGAGAAGGAGATTTTATAATAATATTCGGTCCAGGAGAAACGAGGAAGCGATTTGGAAATTTTCTTGCTGGATCCCCAATTGGAAAAAAACACAAAATCCAAGTTATTGAAGGTATAGATTCCGGAGGAGAAGATGGCATTTACACTTTCATAAAATCAGAAGCAATGAAGCAAGTAATGGCGCAAAGTAAGATTGCCAAAGTCTCTGAAATCATCGATGAGATAATGATTAGAGTCCATAAAAAAAATAACAAGTTTACAATGGGTTTTGATGAGACTGAAAAGGCAAACAATTCAGGTGCTATACAATCACTTGTTTTTTCAGACAAGATTTTTGAGAAATACAACGAGGATAGAATAATTGAATTCCTCAATCAAGCTGAAAGTAAAGGAGACTCTTTATTCGCAGTAGACTCTACAAAAGATG
>CAZHDX010000228.1:0-1587 GCA_964531195.1 uncultured Nitrosopumilaceae archaeon | reverse complement strand
TTACGTTTTTCTTATCCGATGATGCATATTCTTCAGACAAATAATATAGTAACACGATTTCTTTCTTAATTGGAACAATATTTTCACTGCGAGGGAATCGCCTCCCAAATGCGATGCTATCCGGACATATTGGAAACTTAACTTTGAGGATTTGGATAATTTAGTTCCAAAAGATTTTCTCATGGATAACACAGGAGTGTTGATTCAGGTTGAGGGTTAAATTACTCTCAAAGGCAAAACTAACCATTACAACCAAATGCTTTCCAGATTTACATTGTCATGACGAAGATTTGTGTCTATTTTATGGCGTTATTTTTACTTTTTTCATATTCAGATGGCATGTCCAGAGAATTTTTGTCATGTCCAAAAATTTTGTATATCTCCCTTTTGATTATCAGAAATAAAATGATCTGTTTTTATCGATCCTTTGTGACAGTATTTATCAATGGAAATTGATGATACTAGAATTGGTGGCAACCCAGTTAAGAAAACACCACAAGAAGAAAAATTGACTAGATATAGAGTGAGGTTAAATTTTCGCACGATAGAACCTAATGAGTACATTGGAAAATACGATCCTATGTTCATTCTTGGTGATATCGAAAAAAAATTACCTAATAATATTAAAAGAATAAACTTTCATCAAGATATGAATTCCACGCAGATGTTAGCTGATTATATCATAAACTATGATGATTCCAAAATCGCAAAACAAGAGAAAAAAGGATTTTTAGCAAAATTGAGCAAGGATCCTTATGATGAATTACTTGAGGATGATCTAAAGCTAGTACAGGACATCATAAAAAAGACCTATGGGATAAGTAAAGATAAAGAAAATAAGATTGGGGTTACTTGTGTACGAGAAGGTCGTGACTAGAATTTAATCGATGTAATAAAAACATCTAGTTTCAAGGTGTGATTCTCGCATTATCCATGTTTAGGTGACAAGTCCACTTTTTTGTATTTTCGTCATAGGTGTAGTAATTTCCATGAGAATCATGATGTGGTCTAAACTCACTTACTAAATTTTGATTTTCTGATAACCTCTTTACTGCTTGAGTTTCTTTAGGTTCTTCATCTCCAAAATCAAAATCACTTGAACCAGTCAGAAGATAATCAATTGATGCACAAAGCCAATCGTTAATGGTACATCCTGCTCTGTTGCATCTCTCTCTTAATTTGTCGTGTTGTTCTTTTGATATGCGAGCAGAAACAGTGCGAGACATTTGTTTACACTTGTTTATAGGAATTGAATTGATTTAAGAACACATTATGTTGCGAATCCAAGTAGATTCGAACCTAAATTGAAAGTAATAGAATGTGTTTCATTTGCCCCAACCAAGTCAGATTAGTTTTTGAAATTATTGATTAGCAACCAATCGCAATCTTGATTGTTTTGGCCTGAGATAATAATGTCGCTGCTTGTGATAATGTCAATTTTCCATGTGAAAGATCATTATTGACTTTGGAGATGAATGCATCAAGCTTGCTGCAAGCTGATTTACTGGAAGGATCAATATTTTTCAAAGTGGCACCCAAACTGGTTTGTTCTCCTTTTGGAAGACTCATGCCATTGATTGTATTTGT
>CAZHDX010000227.1:0-1593 GCA_964531195.1 uncultured Nitrosopumilaceae archaeon | reverse complement strand
ACAAACAATAACTCTTCCATATGGCACTGTTACGGATATTTCTCCAGACATCAAATTGGTCCTTTCTAATGCAGGTCATATTTTGGGTTCAGCTTCATGCCACTTTCACATAGGTAATGGTGATCACAACTTTGTCTATACTGGAGACCTAAAGTATGGCAAGACTATGTTACTTGAAAGTGCATCATGGAATTTTCCTCGTGTAGAAACCCTTCTTATAGAGAGCACTTATGGTGCAAAAGAGGATATTCAGCCAACTAGGGAAGAGGTTGAGGCATCGTTCATTAAATCAGTAAATGAGACACTCCGAAATAACGGCAAAGTGTTGATCCCAATTCCTGCAGTTGGTCGTGCTCAGGAACTTATGATGGTAATCGATCAATACATGAAGTCTGGTCAAATTGTTGAATCTCCAGTATTCATGGAAGGAATGATTCAAGAAGCAACTTCAATCCATGAAGCTTATCCAGAATATCTAGCTCGTGAATTAAGACAAAAGATCTTAGAAACTGATGACAATCCATTTGATTCTGAATACTTTACAAATATTGAACATGCAGATGCAAGAGAAGAACCATTACGAGAGGGCCCGTGTATCATTATAGCTACTTCTGGTATGCTTGAAGGAGGTCCAGTTTTGGAATATTTTAAAAATATTGCACCTGTCCAGAAAAATAAAATCTTGTTTGTTTCTTATCAAGTAAATGGAACTTTGGGAAGACGAGTTCTTGATGGTTCAAGACAAGTATCTGTTGTTGGCAAAGAAGGAAAAATTGAAATAATTAACATAAATTGTTCTACAGAAAAACTTGATGGATTTAGTGGACATAGTGATTATAATCAGTTAATGTCTTTTGTACATAAGCTCAGACCAAAACTGCGAAGAGTAATTGTGAATCATGGTGAGCGAAGAAAGTGTGAAAATCTTTCTGCATCAATTCATAGAATGTTTAGGATAGCAACAGTTTGTCCACAAGTGCAAGAAGGAATAAGACTACTTTAGATCGTATTCTGCTTTCCAGATCTTAACACCTGGAGGAGTAACAATAATTCTTTCTTCACCTAATCTTGCAATATCTGCATCCTGAGTTTTCGCAATAGCATAAATCTCTTCGACTATTTTTCTAAGCTCATCTACATTTTTTTGTGCAAGAGGTGTGACCCTTAATACTAAAATCATATTTTTTTTGATATCTTCTTTTACAGCATGGATATCACTAGTATCCCTTAGCGTAATGGCTTTCAAATATGTAGGCGCTTTTTGAGTCTGCATCTAAAGGTATTGGGAGGTACTCCCTCAAAAAGTATTGCTAGTCAATTGCACTTTACAGATTAGCTTGCATGACTAAATTCGATAATGTAGGTATGAGGACTCTTCTGCTGGTAAGACTGAAACTTCGGATTTTATAGTATTTTTTTGTACTATGACAATACTTGTAATATCCTTTGGTCCATCAGAATACCGTAGAGTAATGGATGAAGCTAATTCTACAAAGTTTTCAGAATTTTCACCTCTGATTAATGAAGTTGGTCCTAAATGATCTCGGGTTTCAAATAAAATATCGCCATCTAATGCAAAAGCTTTTAGAATTT
>CAZHDX010000226.1:0-1600 GCA_964531195.1 uncultured Nitrosopumilaceae archaeon | reverse complement strand
GAAGGCCAGTGTACTAACCAAACTATACTACGACCGCTTAACACTGCCAATCTTTAACCTACATAATAATTCTTTTTTCATACTCGTATAACATTCTAGAAATGATTACATGAGCTTCAAGGGGATTTTTATCAACTGAGACAAGACTGTTGATTCTTTTTAATATTGTCTCTGAAAAATGACCTTTTGGAAATCCTCCAATTACAATACATGAATCATCATCAATCGTTTGAACAAGTTTTTCATAAGAAATTGGATCACCAATCGTAGAAAAACCAATTATTCTTTTTGGCCTAATCCTATTAATCAAATCTTCAAAATCCATATTTTTCATTTCTAAAAGTTTGATTCCGTTTTCTTCTATTATTCCAGTAGAGTATAACTTTTCAATTAATCCCGCAAACCTATGATATGATTTTGGCAGACGTATATTTTCACCAACAAAAATTACCTTATCATCTATAGTATGTACATAAACTTGAATTTTTTTTTGAAAGTATAAGGGGATACTGCATGCTTCAAGTAGGCAAAAATGCACTAGATCTGGTCTACCTCTTTTTATTTCGTTTTTGATTCCTTTCATAGCTGCAAAGTGCCATGAGATGTCTAGTATTACATCTGATGGTTTTTTCTTTAACCTTTTGCAATACGCCAAAACAGAATTATGATTTTGAAGTTCTTTTGGAACTAATTCTAAAGCTGATTCTGCAAGCACAAGTGAAAGCAAGATGTATTTTAAGAGAGTGGCATTTATTTAACTAACGTGAAACCTGCTCTGCGCCAGTTAGCAATAGAAAGGATGCAAATTCTAATTAAAAATGCTGTGTCAAACGCAAGACATAATCCTTCTCTAGCACAACGACAAGCATATCTTGCAAAAAGATTAAGCACAAAACATAGAATTAGAATGCCTTATGACCTACGAATTAATTTTTGTAAAAAATGTAAAAAATTTATTGCTCCTGGTGTAGATGCAAGAATTAGAGTTGGAAGATCATCTATCAAATCAATTCGTATTACATGCAGATTTTGCAACCATACATATAGAAAGATCATTCGAAAATCAATTCCAAAAGGTCAATGATTTATAAGACGAACTTGAAATTTTCAATTTTATGGCAAAGGCATACGATGTACCAGCAGATGTGTTGATTAACAAATTATCGGAGATTCTAAAAGGAGAAGATATTGCCATCCCAACTTGGGTTCCATTTGTAAAAACCGGAGCGCATGCAGAAAAACCTCCGCAAAAAAATGATTGGTGGTATACTAGATGTGCTTCATTACTTAGAAAAATATATCTTCACGGTCCCATAGGTGTTCAAGATCTTCGAGGTATGTATGGTGGCGCTAAAGCAGTTGGATACGGAGGAGCGCATCATAGAGACTCGGGCGGAGCCATAATAAGAACAGCTATCCACAATTTGGAAAAATTAGGTTATCTTGACAAGGTGGAAGGAAAAGGTCGGACAATTTCACACGCAGGAATGAAAAAAATCGATAGAGTATCTACAGAAATCCTAAATGAATTGATTGGAAAAAATTCAAGCTTAAAGAAATATTCCTAGTGGTCTTATGAGCGAGCCAAATCCAAGTGATG
>CAZHDX010000225.1:0-1601 GCA_964531195.1 uncultured Nitrosopumilaceae archaeon | reverse complement strand
AATATCTTTTCAGATATCGAAAGGTCGTGGGTTCGAATCCCATTCGGCCCATTTTCCCTATTGAAAAGATTTATCTCATCAAGAAGGTACGAACGAATTATTTGACAGCTGAAAAATATATCAAAGTAGGGGAAAACAAGATCCGATATATCGAGGATGGAGGCTCAAATAGCAATATTCTCCTAATTCATGGTCTTGGAGGATTTGCAGAGCGATGGTCAAATGTCATTCCTCTTCTTAGTAAAAAACACAGGATTATAGCGCTTGACCTACCTGGTTATGGCTATAGCGATAAGCCTTCTGTTGATTATACTCCAGAATTTTTCTCAAAGTTTGTTTTTGATTTTTTAGATAAATTAGGTATAAACGAAATAAGCATGGTGGGATCTTCTCTTGGTGGTCAGATTGTTGCCGAGTGTGCGATAACACAAAACAAAGCAATTCAAAAAATCGTCCTAGTCTCCCCTGCTGGAATTATGAAGAGTTCTACGCCCACTTTAGATGCCTATTCTATGGCTGCTCTTTATCCTAGTTATGACACAGTTAAAACTGCATATGAAATGATGAGTGGTTCAAGCAAGGTAACAGACAACTCCATAGAGGATTTTATTAAAAGAATGACTCAGGCAAATGCAAAAATGGCATTTATGTCTACTCTCCTTGCACTAAAGAACACTTCACCCATAACTGATAGGCTTTCAAAAATCACCGTTCCAGCGTTAGTGATATGGGGTGTACATGATACCATGATACCGACTAAATATGCAAAAGATTTTGCAACTTCAATTAAAAACTGCCAACTTGAAATTATGGAAAATTGTGGGCACACTCCACATGTCGAAGACCCAATAAATTTTTCAAAAAAGGTTCTTAATTTCTTGAACCATTAATTGGTTTTATAATCCAATTATTACCAATACATATATATGTCGGGTTTACCAATAAAATCCTATGAATGGCAATAATATTCAATATAATCCAACTGAGATGTTTAAAGAATGGATACAAAAAAGTGGAAAAGCACAAACAGATTTTATGAAAATGTTTGGAAATATGATGGGACAATATAAAACGGAAGATTTTACACCTAACGAAGCATTAAAGGACCTTATCGACAAAGGATCAAAGGCTCAATCAGATTTCTTTGGAAACGTTGGCGATATGCAATCTAAAATAATGGATAATGCGTTCAAACTAACACAAGCACTACCTCAGTTTGTCTCTTGGGGTGCCTTTAAGACATCAATTGGAAGCAATGGAAGAATTTCGATTCCCGAGGCAGAAAGAGATGCACTTGGCTTAAATGAAGGAGATCTAATCCAAGTTGTAATCACTCCTATCGAGAAAAAAATTAAAAAAGGGGGGTGAAATGATGAGTAAGACAACAGAAACAAAAGAGATCTACGAGATATACAAGCAGAATGTAGACAAGTTTTTTGATGATATTGAAAAAGCAGCTCCACAATATTTACAATCAATAACCAATCTTCAGCAAGAATATACTTCAGCATGGAGAAATGCAATAGAATCAGCTATTTCATTACAACAAGAATTTGCAACCAAAGCTGGAATAAATACAAATGTTCCAGCAGCAGTAATAA
>CAZHDX010000224.1:0-1623 GCA_964531195.1 uncultured Nitrosopumilaceae archaeon | reverse complement strand
CGTCAGTTGATGGATTCAATGAGGCTGGATATCCTGTTATCCCCAATACGCCTGCAAGAAAAATTTGACCAAAGAATGGATGATCATAAAAATATGCTTCTTGTGGACCAAGACCACTCAGTACATGCATTGCCCGTCGCATGTACACTCCCTCATCAAAAAAGATATCAGGAAACCCTGTGGCATTCCACAAATGTGTGAATCCTGATAATACTAGAACGAGAACCAAAAGATATGTGTGATTAATCCTTTTTACTCCCAGATTCAACACTTTTTAGTTTTTTTATTTAGTTTTATTGCTATCTAAAATTGTATAATCATCCAAAGACGCTATATAATAAAATGAAAAATCAATGTTGATAATTTTTTATTTTAGAATATTCCAAATTTACTTGATTCCATTTCCTCTTTAATGGCAAGCTTCACCTTAAGATTTCTCTGAGCTACCCTATCGGTAAGCCATGATAGAAATTTCTTTTCAATCCCCTTTCCTTTAATTCTGTCAAAATCAGGACCTAGCTGCTCCGAAAGCTTTCTTACAAGAGATTTGTTTACGCAGACTACATAAAAGTGCCAGCCAAAGGCAAATTCAGAATCTGTAACTATGAAATCATTTTCACCGTGCACCATTTGTTCCAAACTCCTCAAGGTTGAAATTATGGCATTACTCGTATTTTCATAATCGGTGGCAGATACATTGATGTTTATTCTTTCATCCATCAAACCATCTTTAATTTATTAAAGATAAAAGCTTGACTGATTATAGATCTATTTAGGTTGAATTTTTATTTAATAATTATTCTAAATCTATATTAAAAAAAGTCCTCAACAAACTAATGTAGTTTTTTATGGGAACAGGAATTTCATCTCCGCATGCAACTCCAAGGTTTTTAGCATTAATCCATATGATGAGAGATTGTAGAATGGTAAGAAAACGGTCGTTGCCAGCATCGGGTGAACCTATTACTTTGGTATATCTTTCAGCAAATTCCCATGCGACTGCAAAATCTATACAATCTGTTCCAAATATGGAAAGAATCTGGTCCTTTAGATTGGCAGCTTTTGTAAAAGGAACAACATTCAAAATATAAGGAAAATCCACTTTAGATGGAAGTGTACCTGGAAGTGGTCCCCAGATTGTTATTATCCTAGTCCCATCTTTTAATAAAGAAAATTTCCTAGTCATCTCCTCAATTATCTTCTGATCTGAAAACCAAAAAAGAATAACAGTTGCCTCATTAAAATCTGCGCTTAATATGTCATAATGATCTATAACTCCATTTAAAATTTTTCTTTCTTCAAGTAATTTTTTAGCGGAGAAAATTTTTTCTTTATCATTGTCAATTCCTACTGCCTTTTTTACACTAAATTCTTCCAGTGCAATTGCAACCCCAATTCCATTACCACAGCCTAGGTGATAAAAAATATCTTTACTGCTTACTTGAGCAAATTGAAATAATTCTCTAAAGACATTATCTGAAAGTTGCACGTCCTGTCCGGAGATAATTGATTGGGGTAGTGACGCTAAATAATCTTCTATTTTCATAAACGATAGAATTATTTTGTTGAATTTATTCCCTTATGCGTTCAAGAGCAGATACAGCTTGCCATAATGTAACTCGT
>CAZHDX010000223.1:0-1627 GCA_964531195.1 uncultured Nitrosopumilaceae archaeon | reverse complement strand
TATGGCTTATACTTTCTTGATGAGCCTTTTTTCTTTTCTTCTTCAACAACTTCGTCATATCGTTCTTTTCCCATCTGTTTTACATGATCTAGAGGCATTTGATAAAATGAAAGTAATTTGAATGAATGACTACCATAACTAGAAAATTCATTCCAGTCATTTTTCGTAATATCCACATTTTTGTTTATGTATGTTCTAATAAAACCTAATTTTCCAATTTCTTCAAACGCTAGTATTGATAATGCTATTGAAGAAACAAATCTTTTAGCGTCATGCAAATTTCTACTATCAATTAGCAGATTAGCTGCATGTTCATAACACTTTTCAAATCCCTCATGTATCTTTTTGTTTGGAATTAAAACTTTATCTTCAGAATCTCTTTTTGCTTGTATTTTTTCAAGTTCTGCTAAAAGATAATTCAACGTGTCTGCTTGACCAAATTTAACACAATCCATGTTGTTTTCTTCACATCCCAATACATTGTCTAGGTCTTCAGTGACCACAACCATATTGTTTTTTTGAGCATATTTCATTAGAGAAAAATCACTTCGTAGTTTCATATCTTGCTCTTCGCATAATTTCTTTACACTATGTGCTATATGGCCATGTTTTCTTAATTCATCATCAAGCCCATCCCGCATCATGTCTATTAGTACTTCCATTTCCTGTTCTTCTAAAATCTAGTATTTACATGCATTTCAATTTTCATTATTACTTTGATTATATCTTTCATTCATAGTCAAATGGAATAGCCTTGTCTATACCCCCCCATTATTTTTATGGAGTAGTTAGAACTGAAGATTTTCCTCGTCTTGGAAGCTGGAAGATAGTAGTCAGGGTATGCTAACGTTGCCACATGTTGATTGTGTGGTCGTCAGCATACCAGAAATAATTTATAATTGCAAATAGTTTAGGTAGTATTGGTATTTGTAGAAGATTCGGGGAGTTTTTTTGAGGCTCCGATTGATAAAGTTTGGAAATTATCACAAGCTCACCAAACTGATTTAGAAAAAATACATCCTGATATGAAGAATAGCAAATCCGAAAGGATTAGCGAGAACTCAAACATTGTCAGCTATGAGACCAATATGCAGAGTCAAACAATCAAGAATAAAATAAAAATAACAATACATTATCCATTGGGAATGGCGTTTGAGTTTCTAGAAGGTCCAATGACTGGATCAAAATTCTTCAATTATTATACTCCAAAAGGCAGTAGAACTGGAGTAACAGTAGTTGGTGATTTTATATCTCCTAACATGTCTGACGAGATGTTAAAACAAGCTGTACTCTCCTTTTTTGAACATGGGTTCAATGAGGATGTGGCATACTTGAAAAAAATGAATCCTTAGATCTTTAGTAGATTACATTTTATCAAGGAGAAAAGGTTCAGAAATCAAAATTTGTAGCCTTTTTAATTTATTGAAGAGCATGATACATATCTGAGTTTATTATTAGTTATATTTCGAATAACAACTTATGCTATTATTTTTTGATCTGGGATCTCAGTTAATGTAAAGACAAATCTAGAGCCTTCAAATTCCGTGGTACCTTCCCTTTCCCAGTTTACTTGGTAGGATTTTGTCAAATGTCCACCTACTATTGAAATCACCTTTGGCACATCACT
>CAZHDX010000222.1:0-1634 GCA_964531195.1 uncultured Nitrosopumilaceae archaeon | reverse complement strand
AAGGTGTAAAGTGCTCTTACATTTTAGCCCAGAACACGGAGGTACCGAAAATAAGAGATGAAGCTCTCAAAAAAACAGGTTGGATGAAGATGATATCGGATGGTGTTGTTAAACGGAGAATGCTTGAGAAAGTTCAGATATGCACTACATTTACCGAACAAGAGGCATGCATATTCTTTCCAGACTTGTCAGGTCAGACAGACTTGTTATCGAGTTTTTTTAGCAAAGACGAGCAATTTTTAGAATGGTGCAATGATTATTTTAACCATCAATGGCAAAAAGCAGAAACATTTGATGAAACCAAGCTTCAGAAAATACTAACCTGATAACAAGCCTTAGAAAAAATTAAGAAAACAGATCTCCTAGTCTTAAAAATCCAATACTAGATACTTCAATACTTTACTTACATTTACCAAGATATACTTGCTTTGAGTATTTGCAGATTTAATCTGTGACAATTTGGATGGCCTATGAAACCTCAATCTTTCTGACAGAATGCTTTGTTATCTCATTGTGCAAGGACTTGGAAGATTCATCATGAAAGGTAAGATTACACATGTAACATATCCAAAAAGTTGGGATTGTTGGCTGTTTTATCAGCCCAACAGATTCTTGTGCATTCATCTAGTGTTTTACCACAGGCACTACTGGTGACGGATTTTGGGGTGATTCCCCTGGAGCGCATTTGTGGTCTCCACATATCAAGCCGTGATTCCATGTAGCTGTAATATGCTGGTGTGAGTAATCATTGTCTTTATCCTCAGCAAAAGCAATTCCTGAAAAGGTTAGGGTTGAACCCATTAGAACTACCGCCATTGCCAGAATCAATTTTCTGTATTCTGCCATTAGCCGTATGTCCTCCCACAGGTTTCACATTGCCAATGCGAGGTTGTGACAGTCCATTTGTGCTCATGGAATTGTGCTTCCACATTGTTTCTTGGAATTTGATTTGTTGTTTCCATGTTAGGTATAGTCGACTAGGACAAAGATATCATCAGCTAAACATTCTAGTGTATACTATCCATCGATTGATATTTTCAACATTTGATGTAAGATGATGATATATGGATTGAATTTGTTACGGTAAACATGAAATCAATAAACCAAAAGATCACAATTATAACAGGAGGCAACTCCGGAATTGGACGAGCAACCGCTGTTGTCCTTGCTAGAGAAGGAGTCAGAATTGCAAGGATTTTTCAGCAGATAGTAAAAGAAACTATTCCCAGAATCAATGCAGCAAAACCACGACTCTTGCTTGGTTTGATGATGAGTTCATCGATGTCAACCGTGTTATCATTTGTTTTAACATTATCCACTGTTGGGTTTACACCAAATTTTTTTTCAGTATGGGCGCAGCGACTTGAACTGAGTCTAATGATTGGTCCACCAGTAGCCCTTACACTCTTACCCTTTGTTACGAAATTAGTAGGTAGACTTGCAAGGTCTTAGAAAAATGAATTTGACAAATCATGACAACTCAAACCGTGGAAATTGTTACAATGTTGTTAACTTGACAACTACCTTTAGAAATGTTAATATCATTTTACTCCATATGATCGTCCAATTTGATCAAGTCTAGGAGGAATCACAATGCATCCTTTACGCAAACTACGGGAATCCGGTAACCCTAC
>CAZHDX010000221.1:0-1645 GCA_964531195.1 uncultured Nitrosopumilaceae archaeon | reverse complement strand
CTATGGCATTCATTTTTGCAGAACGTGTTTGTAGCATGTAGAATTTTCCTTGCTCAACTGTAAACTCTAAATCTTGTGGCTCTCGGTAGTGTCTTTCGAGCTTTTCACAAGTTTTTATTAATTGTGCATATGTTTTTGGCAATTCTATTGATAACTTGTCGATTAACTTTGGTGTACGTATTCCTGCTACCACGTCTTCACCTTGGGCATTTACAAGATATTCACCAAAAACTTTTCTTGATCCGTCTCCTGGATTTCTAGTAAAGACAACTCCTGTGGCACTGTCATTTCCCATGTTGCCAAAGACCATGGTTACAACATTTACTGCTGTTCCATTTGCAATATCTTTTGTAATCTTGTATTTCTCTCTATAAACTACAGCTCTTTCTCCCATCCAACTTTTAAAAACTGCATCAATGGCTAACTCTAATTGTTTGTAGGGATCTTCTGGAAATTGGCTTCCTGTATGTTTTTGAATGACAGATTTGTAATCTGAGACGATTTTTTTTAGTGATTCCTCATCAAGATCGCTATCCTCATGGACATTCTGGGCTTTTTTTGTGCTTTCCAGAATTTCATCAAATTGCTTGTCATTAATCCCAAAAACCACTTTTCCAAATAACTGGAGAAATCTACGATAAGAATCCCATGCAAATCTAGCATTATCACTTTTTTTTGCTAGACCAATTACTGTTTGGTCATTTAATCCCAAATTAAGAATGGTATCCATCATTCCCGGCATTGAAATGGCTGCTCCTGATCTTACAGATACCAGTAGTGGATTTTGTGTTGATCCGAATTTTTTACCAGTTTTTTTTTCTACTTTTGTTATGTTTTTTTTAACTTCACTCATAAGGTTGCGTGGTAGCTTTTTGCCGTTTGCGTAATACCTGTTGCATACTTCAGTAGTTATAGTAAAACCGGGAGGGACTGGCATACCGATCTTTGTCATCTCTGCAAGACCTGCGCCTTTTCCACCAAACAATTTTTTGTTATTACCATCTCCTTCTTGGAATAAATAAACAGATTTCATAGTAAGCACCTTGTTTCGATTAGGTTATCAACCTTTCTGACTTTTTGAAATGTGTGATGCAAACTCTTCTATGATTTTATTCCAGTTTTTTGCCTTGACAATGCCGCTGGCAACAAGAATTCCATCTGCTCCAAGTTGAATGGCTCGCGAAACATCCTCTCCTGAAACTATGCCTGCTCCACAAAGAAGTCTTGTAGAGTTTTTTGCTTGTTTTACTGCCTTTACTGAATTGGTAATAGCTTGTGGTTTTTCTTTTGATACTGCCTTTCCAGTTCCTATCAATTCGGGGGGTTCTATTGCAATATAATCTGGATTTAATTTTGCATATTTTTTTGCCTCTGCTTCATCTTTGACACAAACAACAGAAATCATATCTAACTCTTTGAGTTTTGAGACAAGGCTTGTGATCTCTTTTTCAGAAATTCTGTGTTCGCTATGATTTATTAGGGAACCTCGAATCTTTGATTTTTTAACTACCTCAGGAATTACAAATCCTGTAGTACTTCCTATACTTGCAGCATCAATGTGTTGAGCAGACACAAGAGAAGAGATTTTTTCAATTTAAGAAAGCTAGTTTTGGGGAGGTACAATTGAATTCTTTAACTTGTATTT
>CAZHDX010000220.1:0-1660 GCA_964531195.1 uncultured Nitrosopumilaceae archaeon | reverse complement strand
GTTTGACTGAATTTGTAAATGTTAACCACGCGGCAAAGGAATTGATGTCTTTTGTTAAATCATTTCCTCACCAAGGTGAGATCTCAAAAACAATTTTTGCTTTTGGGATAATTGGAACTGGACTGCTTGCAATCCCAGTACTAGCAGGCTCGTCTGCATATGCATTATCTGAAACTTTGGGATGGAAGGGAGGCTTGAGCAAAAAATTCGTGCAGGCAAGGGGATTTTATTTAATTATCATAGCATCTACTGTAATAGGACTTTGGATCAATTTTGTAGGTCTTGATCCAATTAAGGCGCTCATTTATGCAGCAGTGATCAATGGAATAATCGCCGTCCCCCTGCTTGTATTTATAATGAAAATTGGGAGTTACAAAAAAATTCTTCATGCTAGAACTAGCGGAAGGCTTTCCAATATACTTGGCTGGATGACAGTGATAATAATGGGAATCTCTGTAATCATCTTTCTTTTTGTTCAGATCTTGTAAGCCCATAGTCTGGCTATGAATCTATGAATTAATTTTTGGGAGTGTTATCACAAAGGTTGTCCCTTGTCCAAGAATCGTTTTTACAGTTATAGTTCCTTGATGTTTTTCTACTATGGATTTGCAACTCACTAGCCCTAGTCCAGTACCAATCTGTCGTGTAGTAAAGAGAGGATCAAATATTTTCGGCAACACATCATCAGGAATTCCAGGACCTGTATCTCTTACCTCAACTATGATCTTTTCACATTCATCTCTTGCATTTATGATAATGGAACCATTATCGTTCATTGCCTGAGCAGCATTAGTTATCAGATTCGCAAAGACAATCTCTAGCTTTTCGGGATCACATTGAATTGTATAATCATTTTGAGGCAAGGTTATCTTTACTCCCGGAGAAACAATAATTCTTTCAGTTGTATTATTTAGAATTTTAGATAATGTTGATTCCCTAATTTGTAATGGTTTGGGGGTAACATAGTCAAGCACCTCATCAATCTGGTGAGTCATTCTTGAGGTTGAACGCTCTATTTTTGAGATGTACTCTAGGGATTTTTCATCTGTAATGATGTTTTTTTGCTTGAGAAGTTTTACAGTAAGTGAGATTACTGCTAACGGATTTCTCAGATCATGTGCAATTCTAGCGGATAGCTCACCAATTGCATACAATCGTTTCTTTTTGTGGTCTTCTAGTTCTGACCTTGTGCGGAAAATTTCAGACATGTCTTTAATCACAGTATTGCTGCCAATCATAATTCCATTCTCATCATAAAGAGGTGTAGCACTAAGTAACACTGGAAAAGTATCGCCATTTTTTTTCTCAAACCACATTTCTCTGTTTTTTACATTTCCTTCTTTTTTCCAAACTGTAAAAGAATCTAGAAGATTCTGATAACTCTCTTTTGAAATATGATTAAAGATAGATTTTCCAACAATTTCCTCCTTTGAATAGCCAAGAGTTCTTGCGTAAGCTTCATTGCATTCAAGTATTATTCCCCGAGTATCTATTGTTCTAATCAATTCAGGCGAATTATCAAACAGGCTCTTGTATTTTTTTTCCAAATACACCAATTTTCCGATAGAGTTTTTGAGAGATCTTGCCATGTTATTGAATTCTAATGATAACCTTCCAATCTCATCAGTTGATTCAACTTTTAGTTCAAGATATTGACCTT
>CAZHDX010000219.1:0-1680 GCA_964531195.1 uncultured Nitrosopumilaceae archaeon | reverse complement strand
AATCGATAACATTCTGAGAACCCATTACGTTTGTTTTGATTGCCTCAAATGGATTATATTCAATCACTGGGACGTGTTTCAGAGCTGCTGCATGAAAAACTATATCCACATCTTCCAGTGCCCTAGATAGACGTGGCAAGTCTCTTACATCACCTATCAAGAAACGAAGTCTATCATCATTAAATTTTGACTTCATCAAAACTTGTTTGTTTTCATTCCTACTGAAAATTCTTATAGTCTCAACTTTCAAATCAAGAAGACGTCTAGTAAGTGCTTTGCCAAGTGAGCCAGTTCCACCCGTTATAAGAATTTTTTTACCCCTAAACACAATTGAAGAACTAGATTAACAGTACAATAAGCTTACGATTTATTGCGATTACTAGTATTTCTGAAGAACAAAACTGAAACATATTTGGAGATTAAGACAATAAATTATCCTTTTAAACCGTATATCCATTAATAAAATCGTGAAAGATAAGATAATTTTTTGGTTGGATGCTGATATTACACATTTTGGTATTGCTAAGCATTTACTAGAAAAATGCGATTCCGAACTTTTTGCAATAATCAACATCACTGATAAACCAAAAAAATTTTTTCAAGAACAAAAGATCGTTAATTTTAAGAAAATCTGGTTTTATCACGACCACATAATTAAGACAGATAAAAAACCAGATCTAGAATATCTGTCATCCTTTGAAAAGAAATATGGAATTAATTTATGTCTACTTGCATACAATGAAAGAATTTTTTATCTATATAATGAATTTCATAAATTCAGTTCAGAAGAAATTCTTACAATATTAGAACAAGAATGTAAATTATTTGAAAGTGTTTTAGATGAGATTAAACCAGATTTCATGGCAATGAGAGCAACTGATTTACATCATAATCATCTATTTTACGAGCTTTGTAAGGCTAAAAACGTCAAAGTTCTATTATTAGGACAATCTAGATTTGCATATAGGTCCATAGTTTCACCACTTTGGCATCAAATTAATAAACCGTACAATCCAGATATAAAAGGTCCAAGTAGAACATCAGATGAACTTCTCAAATATTTGAAGGGAATAGATACTTTTAAGCAAACAACTGATTACACTAGCAAATTCCAGAGTTCAAAATTTGGTAAATTATCAGCAATTTACAAGTTTCTCACATCTAGTAACAGTAATGAAAAAAATCATTACACGTACTATGGAAGAACAAAATTGAAAGTACTTGTTAAATCAATAATGTTTGTTCTAAGAAAAAAATACCGACAGGCTTGGTTGGATAGAAATCTTGTGCATGAAATTAAAGAGAGTGTTCCATTCATTTATTTTCCAATGCATTTAGATCAGGAATCTACTCTACTGATAGGTGCTCCATTTTTTACGAATCAGGTAGAGATGGTCACACATATAGTAAAATCGATGCCAATAGGCTACAAGGTATATGTTAAAGAACATCCCGCACAGGCGCTGAGAGGTTGGCGTAAAATTTCTTTTTATAAACAAATTTTAGAGTTACCAAATGTTGAACTAATTCATCCATCAGTAAAACCAGAAGATATTGTAAAGAAATGCGCTTTAGTGTTATCGATAGCTTCAACTGCTGGTCTAGAGGCAGCATTTTACAAAAAACCATCTATAATTCTAGCTGATGCACCTTATGAACATCTTCCATCAGTTAACAGAT
>CAZHDX010000218.1:0-1693 GCA_964531195.1 uncultured Nitrosopumilaceae archaeon | reverse complement strand
GACAAGATAATTGTTCTTGAAGATCTTGGCAAACATAAGGAAGCATTATCTTACTATGACAAAATTTTAAAAATTCAGCCAAGATTCTCTGTGGCAATAAAGGATATGAAAGTAATTCACAGATATAGAGTTTGATCAATTAAATATTGATTCAAGTTGGGTACTAACCTCTGTCTTTTCGACCGGAAGTCTCGCTTCAAAATTGAAGCGAACCCGATGGTACTATTTCCGTTAACGGTCAGACCTAAAATTGATTATCACTATAATGTAATGAATAAAGTAATTAGGCTTTGTGAATTGTCCGGATCCAAAGAGATTCATCATAATTTATCTCAAACTCAATCATAGGCAAACGAATTCATCGAGAGTGAGTAAAAATGCAATTCCCCCTTTGTGAAGGGATTAGGTGTATGACTAGCGTTATGACGAAAGTATGATTTGTTGGAGAAGCTTTATGATAAATACGAAAAGCATGATGTTGTGATTCCAAAAATAATTGTGGCAGGGATCATTGGAGGAATTGTAGTACTTATTGCGATCATCGTTATTTATCTAGTTGTTCCATTTCTTTTGACTTCCCCAAACCCAACACTAGAAATTAAAGGATGTAAAGGCAATGCTGGATGTTTTTACGGTCAAGTTACTCGTGTTATAGACGGAGACACAGTTGTAGTAAATGAAGTTCATGTAAGATTTGCATTAGCATCAGCTCCTGAATTAACAGAGAACGGTGGAGTTGAAGCCAAAAACTTCCTTGAATCATTATGTCCAGTTGGTTCAAGAGCATTAGTTGACGAGGATGACGGACAGACTGGTGGAAGTTATGGGAGAACTGTTGCGGAATTATATTGCAATAACAAGCTGGCTAATTCTGCACTAGTTGAAGAAGGTTTTGGTACGATAGATAAGAGATTCTGTAGAGTAAGTGAATTTGCTAAAGAAGAGTGGGCTAAAATGTATGGATGTTAGATGACGCAAATAGAAAAACATACCATTACAATATCAAATTCGTCAAAGGCTACGGTTTATCCATTTCTCTTTATTAAGACTATATACAAAATTCGGTGTAGGTGATTCTCCGAAATAAGCCGTTTTATTTTCAGCAACTTTCTTTACTCCTAAACGGCTAATTGCCATCTGGGAGCGAACGTTATCAGATCCTATATGAAAATATACTTGGTTTACATGCTGGAAAATATAGTCAAGCATCATTACCTTAACATCATGGTTTATTCCTTTTCCCCAATATTTTGTTGCGTAAAAAGTGTATCCAATTAATATGCTGTTTTCCTTTTCATTATAATCATAAAATCGTGTGCTACCTGCAATTTTACCAGTGGATTTCTCTATGATTTTAAATGCTCCTCTACTTTGAATTGCTCCGTCAAAGAATATGTGGAAAACATCCTTTTTCCAGCGGTCTTTCTTGGGATGCTGTTCCCATATTTTAGGATCTGATGCTACTGCATACAACGCTTCAAAATCATCTTCCTGTAATGGGTAAAGGATTGTATTTTCATTCTGTAATATGGGTTGAATACTTAATTCCATGATCTCAAAACACCGATGGTTCTAAATTAGTTTACTGATCTCAAATCTCATTCTTTTCAAAATAATTCATCATTTGATTGGAATTCTTTGCAAATCAGAAATACTAGTTCCATTGAAAAAGTTGTCCAACACCATCTTCATC
>CAZHDX010000217.1:0-1727 GCA_964531195.1 uncultured Nitrosopumilaceae archaeon | reverse complement strand
AAAATTAATTTTTGACTCTCCAGACAAGACTAGAAAAATTGTGTTCATTGAAGGGCCGCCCACCATGAATGGAACACCACATGCAGGTCATCTGCGAGGTCGTGTAATCAAAGATCTCTGGTACAGATATACAACTTTGTGCGATAGTAAAATAATTTTTAATGCTGGATGGGACACTCAGGGATTGCCTGTTGAGCTACAAGCAGAAAAAGAGCTTGGCATATCAGCAAGTAAATCAGAAGTGATAGAATCAGTAGGAATTGAAAAGATAGTTTCAGAATGCAAAAAAATTGTACACAGGTTTAATGAGAAATGGTTAGAGTCAGACAAGCTCTTAGGAATGTCATTTAATCAAGAGAATGCATACTGGACATACAAAGATGAATACATCGAACGCGAGTGGCAATATCTAAAAAAAGCACACGAGACAGGAATTCTTTCAGAGGGATTTCGCGTTGTTGCTTACTGTCCTAGCTGTCAAACCTCACTTAGTAATACCGAAGTAAACCAAGGATATGAAACTGTTCAGGATCCATCATTATACTATAAAGTAAAATTGCAAAACGAAGAATTATTTTTAATTGTCTGGACTACAATGCCTTTTACTCTAGTTACTGATGCAATGGTTGGCCTCAATCCAGATGAAAATTATGTGCATGTAAAAGTTAGAGATGAAACATGGCTGGTTGGTGAAAAAAGGCTTGAAGAGTTTATGAATGAAATAAAAATTGAAAAAGATGAATATCAAATAACAAAAACTGTCAAAGGTTCAGAGATGGAAGGAAAGAAGTACATCCATCCTCTTCTTGACGAGATACCTTCTTTAGCAAAACTTGCTGTCAATCCCATATTTCATACCACCGTTGCAGAAAATTTTGTTGACATTCAAACAGGTAGTGGTCTTGTTCATCTTTCACCAGCAAATGGAGAAGAAGATTTTGAGATTGCTAAAAAAAGACTAGTGCCTTATGATGTGCCAATAAATGATGAAGCTAAATTTACTAAAGACGCCGGAGTGTATTCTGGATTATTTGTAAGAGATGCAGATGATAAAATAGTAGAAGCGTTGCGCAGGAAAAATGCTCTAGTCAAGATTGGCAAGATAAAACACCAGTATCCACTATGCTGGCGTTCTCAACACAAGCTTTTATGGCTTGCAAGAAGAGGGTTTTTCTACTTTTTAGACAAACTTGGTGACAAGGCAATTGAAGCTGCAAATAATGTAGATTATTTTTTTGACCAGCCAAAAAACAGGTTTCTTGAAATAATAAAAGACAAGCATCCATGGGGAATATCCCGTGAAAGAATTTGGGGATGTCCTTTACCAAGATGGAATTGCAAAGATTGTGGAAAACACCAATGGTTTTTCAGAAGAGATGAACTGGTAAAACAGGCATCAAGCCTTCCAGACGGCCCAGATTTTGAGCTGCACCGACCATGGATAGATAGAATTATAATAAAATGCAATAGCTGCAATGGCACAAATACCGAAAGAGAACCATTTGTGCTAGACACGTGGCATAACAGTGGTGCTGCACCATATGCATCTCTTTCTGATTCTGAATACAAAGAATACATACCTGCTCAATTTCTTACCGAGGGAATTGATCAGACACGTGGATGGGCATACACATTACTAATGGAAAATGTAATCTTTAACAACAAACCAATTGCTCCTTTCAAATCATTTTTGTTTCAAGGTCATGTTCTTGATAAAAATGGCAACA
>CAZHDX010000216.1:0-1746 GCA_964531195.1 uncultured Nitrosopumilaceae archaeon | reverse complement strand
ACTTTCTAACCGCAATTCCCACTTCTCTCTTTTCAGAAACTGAAAAATCAAATTCATTTGATGATGGAGGATTGGCAAAACTATTTGTCGAGCTTGCAAGAAAAGATCCGGAACTTGTAAAAAAGATCATAACAGCTTATGTGAAACAAATGCGCAAACTTGTAGAGGAAAGCAAGATGAGCGCAAACACCCTCCCAAATTATGTGAAGCCCATAAAAGCATTCTTGGAGATAAACGGCGTAGCAATTCACTGGAAATCTATTTACAAACTTTATCCGCGTACAAGTCCTGAAGCGGATGATAGAGCATACACTAGAGAAGAGATTCAACGAATGTTGGAAGTTTGCAATGATGTTACAGATAAGGTAATAATTCTGATGTCTTCATCTGGCGGATTTAGGGTTGAATCATGGAATTATTTTACTTGGAAAGATGTAGTCTTTTTCAAAAATAATAATGAATCATTCAAAGGTGCTGGATTACTAGTGTATCGGGGTGATCCTGAGCATTACTGGACTTTTATCACACCAGAAGCCTGTAAAATACTTGAACTGTACAAAGAGCTTTGGAAGTCACAAACTGGAAAATACCCAACACCAAACGACCCTCTGTTAAAGATAACAAAACAAAGAAAAATTATCAGATTAGAAGCACCAGGAGTAAAAAGACGATTAGATAAAATTGTAAGAAAGATTGGCTTACGTACGTCACTTCCAATTGGGAAAAGAAGATATGAAGTGCAGCTCTCTCATGGGTTTAGAAAATATTTCAATACAATGATGAGACGTGCTGGCGTGAACTTTTTGGACAAGGAAGATATGATGGGACACTCTGTGGGACTTGAAAGACATTATGAGAGATATAGCGAAGAAGATTTTGAGAGATTCCCAGAATATCAAAAAGCCATTTCCTTTCTAACCATATCTAATGAAGAAAGACTGAGATTAAAAAATAACCAGTTAGAAGATGAAAAATCAGCACTTGAAAGGATAAATGATGAAAAGAATAAATTGATTGAAGATTATCAAAAACTAGAAGCAAGAACTAGAAGATTAGAAAAAATTCAATCAAAATGAGGAATGTATGTTGATGGTAAAAATCTAGTAAGAAAATCTCTATCAGATTTGATCTTCAATGAAAATGATCCAAGAGAAAGGTCATTCATTTGTTTAAGAAAACTAAGATTATCATCTCCAAAATTCACAATTTGATCAATCCAACTAAGATACCAATTCTCAAAATCTTTATTCTTGTTCATAAAATGTTTCCATAATTTCATTATGTTGGTTTGCTTTTCACGTATCCGTGATTGATTCTCTTTAGAATTTGCTTCCAAATATTGGCTTGCCAAAAATATGATCCGTATTCGGTAAATTACAATAGCATAAAATAAAAACGAGATGTAATCCTGAGCTGATCTCTGCATTTGACTGTCACCATTTATTCCAATAACTCTAACTATTTGATCAGAAATATTTTCGCGTTCAATCTTATAGGGAAAGCATTCAAAACAAAGTTTCAGTAGCTTTTGATGCACCTCTGGAATATTGTGAGAACCTGCAGGATCTTCAGAGGCACCTGAAATCCATTCGAGCATCTTCTTTTTTGTAATTTTTTTGTCACCTTGATGTCTTTTCTGTCTTGTCCACAAATCTAAGATTTCTCTACCAGTGGAAAGCTCTCTCTGTAACTTGTATAATGTTACCTTAGTCATTGTGCGCAAATCAGAAAATAATTCGTATAATC
>CAZHDX010000215.1:0-1791 GCA_964531195.1 uncultured Nitrosopumilaceae archaeon | reverse complement strand
GGATACGGATATTGAATAACTCTATTAAAAACATCTGTTATTTTCTTGTTTGCAACAAAATATCCAATGCGCAAGCCTGCTAGCCCGAAAGATTTCGATAATGTTCTAAGGACAATAAGATTTTTCATTTTTTTAGTCAAATCAATAGCAGAATAATCTGCAAATTCTACATAAGCCTCGTCAATTATTACTAGACCTTCAAATTTTTTGATTAGCTGTTCAAGCTCATTTTTTTCAAATTGAAATCCAGTTGGATTATTTGGAGAATCAAGATACAAAATGTTGGCCTTCTTGGCTTTTGAGAGGAATTTTTCTAGACTCAATGTCATGTTATTTGTAAACGGAATTTTTATTGTTGGAATGGAATACAGCTTACATCTTTCCTCAAAGAACCCAAACGTTGGCTCCGACGTCAGTATCTTTGTTTTGCACGTTGCAAAATTTGCAAGTATTAAATCAATTATTTGGTCAGAACCATTTCCCACTCCAATCATTTCAGAAGGAATTTTGAGGTAATCAGAAAGTGCGGAAATAAGCCTCTCTGTTCCTCCTAGCGGATATTCTCTGACATCTAGACTATCCTGTGTTTGATTAATCAAATCTATAGAAAATTCCCTTTCTATTACATAGTTTTCATTGGAATCAAGTTTTAACGCATTTGAATTCTTGTCTGGTTTCTTGTATCCTTTTAGATTTGAGAGCTCATCTACTTTGTTTGCAAACCAATTTGTCTTCAGTTTAATCTACTCCTTACTGCTTCGTAATGATTTGGCAATCCTTCTGCAAGGGTTAATACTTTCATCGATTCTGATATTTTTTCAAGTGCGGATTTGTTTGCAATTATTTTATTTTTTATTTTCATGAAATCTAAAACACCCAGTGAACCTCTAGATCTTCCAAATCCATTTGTTGGCAGTATGTGATTTGATCCAAACAGATAATCACTTGCTGATGAAGGGGTGTTTTCTCCGCATAGTACTAGGCCAGCTGAAGTAATCATTTTGGATACAGTTTCAGGGTTTTTTGTGAGTATTTCCAAGTGTTCGGGGGCAAGCTCGTTTACAAGTTTAATCCCATCTGCCATGTTTTTGCAAATGGCAACAAACCCGTTTTTCTTCAAGCTTTTACTCACTATCTGAGAGCGAGATATGGTAGGTATTTTCTTTTCTAGTGATTTTATTACAAGATCCTTTAATTTTGCTGAAGTTGTAATCAAACAGCAAGTAGTATCTTGACTGTGTTCTGCTTGTGATATCAAATCAAAAGCAACCAGATCAGGATCTGCCGTTAAATCAGCAAGAATTGCTAACTCTGTTGGTCCTGCAATCATATCAATTGAGACTACATCACTTACTAGAGATTTGGCAATTGTTACAAAAGAGCCTCCAGGACCAACAATCTTGTCCACTTTTGGAATGGATTCTGTACCATATGCCATCGCTGCAATAGCTTGTGCACCACCAGTTTTGTAAAATTCATCTATTCCACAAATGTCGCCTGCAACTAGAGTCAATGAATCTATAGAACCATTCTTGTCTGGTGGAGTAACACAAATAATTTTTTTTACGCCCGCTATTTTTGCAGGAATTACAGACATGATTAATGAGCTAGTATACCGAGCTTTTCCACCTGGAATGTAGCATCCTACAGAGTTAAGTGGAATGAAATCTTTGTTTATTTTTATTCCATTGATTTGAATTAAAATATTTTTTAATAGATTTTTTTTGTCATGCTCAGAATTTTTTAGTCGGTTTTTTGACAGTTTTATTACTAAATTTTTCTTTTTTTTTT
>CAZHDX010000214.1:0-1804 GCA_964531195.1 uncultured Nitrosopumilaceae archaeon | reverse complement strand
AGTGGCTAAATTATCAAAAAAATTGGAATCATTGGGATTTATTATTATTACGAAGACGTTTTAATCCATTAATGCTAAAGGTCCGTGTTTCAATTTTCCTCCCGGGAGTCCTTCTGCATGAATATATGTTAATTCTTTAAGTTTTAATGATGCCTCAGAGGCAATTGCGTAATGAATTCCTCTACCTAGTACATAGATATCAGAGATTGTTTCTAGCTTTTTTGCAACATCTTTAATCTTGGAATGATCATATAGCATCTTTGAAATATACTCTGAGACCTTTTCAAGATCTAATCCAATACACCCATTACATAATCTGTCAGCAATTTTGTACAGAATGGAAAGCTGCGATGTAAAACTCTTTGTTGCGGCAACACCTATTTCAGGTCCACAGTCCAAACCAATTGAAATGGAGGATAATCGGGCTAGTGACGACGTCATCATATTAACAATAGAGATGATTTTTGCTCCTTCTTTTTGGGCAATTTTGACAGCCTCTAAGACATCAGCACTCTCTCCACTTTGAGAAAGTGCAATAAGAATTGATTGTTGTTCAAAATTATTTGGAGAATGTGCTACTTCACTAGATAATATGGGTTCGATCTTTATTTTTGCATACTTTGAAAATATGTGTTTTGCTACAAGAGCTGCATTAAAACTGGTACCGCTTCCTGTCAAGTAAACATTCTTTGCATGTTTTACAAACTCTGAAGCCAATTCAAGCTCTATTTTTGTTGTATCCCCCGCCCTCGATATGGTATCTGGTTGCTCAGAAATCTCTTTGAGAGTAAAATGAGCATAATCTTCTTTGTATACATCAGCAAGTTCTTTTGAGATTTTTGTGATCTGGTGTTGTACAGGATTGCCATCAAAATTAAAGAATTGAATCTTATTCCAATTAATAATTACTAACTCACGATTATCTGGATAAATCACCTCATCTGTATGTTCAACAAATCCCAAGACGTCACTAGAAATAAAATAGCCACTTTTTCCAACTCCTATTATTAATGGTTCATGAAATCTTGCTGCAGTAAGTGTACCATCTTCAAATGCTGCAACAAAAGCATAATTGCCTTTTAGTACTGAGACAGTTTGAATCATGGCTTTTTTGACATCTTTCGTTTGATCAAAATTATATTGCAAAAGATTTGCTATGACTTCGCTATCTGTTTCACTTTTAAAGGTAAACCCTTTTTGTTGTAAATCCTTTTTTAGCTCCTCAAAATTATCAATCATTCCATTATGTACTATTGCGACTTCACCAGAACCAGATGGATGCGGGTGTGCATTGGTTTCAGTTACACCGCCATGTGTAGCCCATCTCGTATGCCCTATTCCAACCATGCCTGATAGGGTGTCAAGTCTTACTGCATTGTTTACTTCTGAAACCTTGCCAACTCCTTTTTTTACCAGAATCTGATTCTTCGAGATTGTAGCAACGCCTACACTATCATAACCTCTGTACTCCATTCTTTTTAATCCCTTGACCAGAATGGGTGCAGCTGAAACGTCACCAAGGTAACCAATAATTGAGCACATGATATTTCATCTAGTCCTGCCTAATAATAATAATTGCGTGTAAGTTAGTCTTACTCGTTTGGCTATTCATTCATAACGGATTCGGCCTCTGGTTTCTTTGCCTTTTCATTATTTACTCCTGCAATTAAGTGAACCTCATTTTCTTCGTCTACTTCAACAGTATAGGAAGGAACTGTAACTACTCTGTTTCCGATCATTACATGACCATGTACTACTGCTTGTCTTGCTTGATATGGACTTTTTATTAGACCTTTTTTCTGTA
>CAZHDX010000213.1:0-1824 GCA_964531195.1 uncultured Nitrosopumilaceae archaeon | reverse complement strand
AATGTTCTTTTGTCAAACATTTAAAACAACTATTTGACACTATATGTTTTTAAATGTATCATGCACAAATGGAGATAAATAATGGATGCTAAACAATTAGGTCAGAAATTACGGCAAGCTAGAGAGCAATGCGGTAGGAGTCAGCAGGGTGTGGCTGATCATTTGAATTTGCCGCGTACGGCTATTACTCAAATTGAGGCGGGGAATCGGTTGGTTTCTACTTTTGAATTGGTGCAATTGGCGAAACTTTATCATTATTCTCCTGCATATTTTTTAGAAGATGAGCATGAAAATAGTGATGAAGTTGAAGTGGTGCTTTATCGTGCTGAGCCTGCTTTACAAAAGAATTCTGAAATTAAACAATATCTTGATTTATGCCATCAAGGGGTGATCCTGGAAAAAATCTTGGGTCGTAATAGACAATGGGTGTCGCCGACTTACAATTTATCGTTTCCAGAAACTAAGGCAGATGCAGTGCAACAAGGCGAATTGACTGCAGAACAAGAACGCAAACGTTTAGGATTGGGACAAATACCTATTGCAGATTTGGAGGATTTAATTAGCAATCAAGGTATTTGGGTATCAAGCACCAAGCTACCGCCAGATATGTCTGGATTATTTTTAAATAATCCTAAAATTGGATTAGTCATTTTAGTCAATGCAACCCATGTTATTTCACGCAAACGTTTTTCATTCGCACATGAATATGCGCACGCATTATTAGATCGTGATAATAAAATTCAAATCTCTAATACCACTAATCACAAAGATTTAGTTGAAATCAGAGCGAATGCTTTCGCTGCTGCATTTTTAATGCCCGCAGAAGGAATTGCTCATCAGTTGCGTACTTTTAATAAAGGCCAGCATACGAGACAAGAGCAAATGATTTTTGATGTGATTACTGGCGGAAAAGCAGAAGTAGAGAGCCGTAAACGTGCTACTTCTCAGGAAATTACCTTTCAAGATATCGCTTTAATTGCACATCATTTTGGCGTAAGTTACCAAGCAACAATTTATCGTTTGAGAAGTCTACGTTATATTTCCGAGACTAAATGTGATCAATTATTAACAAATGAAAATAAGGGAAAATCCTATCTGCGCGAACTAAATTTACTTGATGATTTAGAAAAGCAACAAGAAAGAAAATTGTGGGCCAGAGAATTACGCAATCAATTGATTCATTTAGCGATAGAAGCTTTTAGACAAGAAGAGATATCCAAAGGAAAAATTTTTGAGATTGGCGAAGCTGTTGGTATGGGTGGGGATAAACTCTATCAATTAGCTGAAACCTTGATGAAGGATGAAAAGAAGTAAAAATATGCTCTTACCTTATGCAGGAATTATTGTTGCAGACACTTCTGTACTCATTAATTTTTTAAATATTAATGAAATCGGATTGATCACGAAATTGTATAATAAATTATTAATCACAGAACATGTGGTCAGTGAAATTGATACTTATTCTCATACTCAGAACCAACGATTACATGATTCGATCGAGCAAGGAAATATTGAGGTCATAAAAGTTTGTAATGTTGAGGACCTTGCGCTTTTTAAAATCCTTATAGAATCAGGAAGATTAGGATCTGGAGAATGTTCAGCCATTAGTTTTGCAAAAAATAAATCTTATATTTTGGCTATGGATGATCTAAGAGCTTGTATACAAGCAAGAAAATTATTTGAAGATTTGCAAATATATACAACGAGAGACCTACTGAAACAACTTGTGGAAAATAAAATTATTACAGCCCAAAGAGCAGATGAAATAAAAATGGAGTTACAAAATAAATATAGATTTAAAATGAATGTGGATTCATTTAAAAA
>CAZHDX010000212.1:0-1828 GCA_964531195.1 uncultured Nitrosopumilaceae archaeon | reverse complement strand
TATCGCGTCTTCGTACAAGCCAAGCTTATTTTTTGCGATCGCTTTGTTATAAAGTGCTTTTGCATAATCTGGTTTGATTTGTAAAGCTTTGTCATACGATGTTATTGCTTGTTCATAATGCCCAAGATCTGTAAGGGAATTTCCTATGTTATTAATAGATGCCACATGAGTTGCATCTATTTCTAAAGTCTTTTCAAAACATGATATGGCATCTCTATGTTTACCAAGAGTAGTTAATGCAAGTCCCTTGTGATATAATGCCTCAACGTTTTGCGGATTTATTTTTAGTGCTTTATCAAAAGATGAAATTGCTTCTTTATATTTGCCAAGATTGTCAAGTGAAATTCCTTCAGAGATTAATGTACTGGCATTCATTTTTGATTCCAAAAATTTCATTGAGATCTATCTATTTGTGTTTGAGATTAATATTGCGATATTTTGTTCCGACTACGATTTTTCTTCTGCGATAGATTCAGGGAAAGCCCGTTTGATGTACTTTGAAAGTACTGGATATTGAATTATTAGAGATGCAAGAACAACACCAAAAGTTATTGTTTGCAAAGTATCTTTAAATTCGCTTTGAGGAAGTGTTGCCACTAATGCAACTGATAATGCCCCTCTCATGCCTCCTATCCATATTACATGCCTCCATATCCTTGGAGTTTTTTCTTTTGTAAATCTATTAGTTAATCTAAGTATTGGATAAGTAGATACTGCTCTTGCAGCTAAAACCACCCCGAATGCTAATAATATTAGAGGCAGATTTTGACTAATCCTTGTCAAATCCATACTTAGTCCCAAGTAAAAGAAAGCAAGAGAATTAGCAAAAAAAGCAATCATCTCCCAAACATTAGAAGCATATATTCTCACCTTGGGACTGATTATTTTCTCACTTCTCATGGTTACATTTCCAAAGTATAAACCGGATACCGCAGCTGCAATTAAACCTGATACTCCTAGTGAATTTGCAGTTACAACTGAACCAAACATTACAGCTATTGATAGAGCTGTTTCTGAAAACGGATCGTCTAATAACTTGTGTAACCACTGCGCTGCAGTAGAAATAATCAATCCTACTGCAATTCCTCCAAAAAATACTAGAGCAAAATTTTCTAGTTCTTTGACAATATCTAGATTAATTTCTGTAGCGATATTTTCTGTTCCTAATAAGGATCCTTGTGTTGCAGCAATTGCAATTATGGATGAAAATAATATGACACCTGTTGCATCATTAAAGCTAGCTTCAGATTCCATCATTGTGGCAAGTAATTTTGGAACTCTGACCCTCTTGAATACCTCGATTACAATGGCTGCATCCGTAGGAGCAATTAAAGCTGCAAAAGCAAAAGATACAAGAAAAGGTAAACCTGCAACATAGACTAGCAAAAATCCTCCTACTATAGTAGCTAACAATACTCCAATAGTTGATAACAAAAGTGTTGATATTTGAACTAATTTGAATTCTTCATGTTTTACTTTCATCATTGCTTCAAAAATCAATGGAGGCACGATAAAATATAGGATTAATTTTGGATCGACGTTACCATTAGTAAAGTTGCCAAGACTGAATCCTGAGAAATGTGATAAGGATATTGCAATTCCAATTCCAACAAGAATCATTGTATAAGGAATTTTTATTTTAGATGCGATCAATGATGCAGCAAATATTGTTCCAAGGACTACGGGGATCAAGTATTCCGTACTCAAAAATAAAGGCGGAATGACATCAGGCATAATATTCATGATCCTCAAGGCTCTAAGTTATAAAAAGAGATCCAAAAAGTCGTTTATGATAAATTTAATTTAAGACTCATCGAATTCACGTCTT
>CAZHDX010000211.1:0-1926 GCA_964531195.1 uncultured Nitrosopumilaceae archaeon | reverse complement strand
TTCTCAACTGTCTTGTCAATTTCATCATAAGCTCCCTCACCAATATGATCATATCTTAATTTCCCGTGAGAATCAGCAATGTAGATGTGCGGCCAGTAATGATTTCCAAATGCATCCCATGTTTGAAATTCATTATCTATTACAACTGGATATTGAATGTCGTATTTATGAATCGCATCACGCACATTATTGGGATCTTGCTCAAAAGTAGTTTCAGGAGAATGTACACCAATTACTAGGACTCTGCCCAAGTATTTGTTTGATAGATCTACAACATGAGGTAAAGTGTGAATACAGTTTATGCAGTTAAAGGTCCAAAAATCATAAACAATAACTTTGTCCTTCATTTCCTGGACTAGCTTTGCGGGAGTAGTATTGAAGTAATTTGATATTCCAACTAGAGCAGGAGCATCATGGTATTTGTTTTCATTTACACTTGGTTGGTATGAATTGTTAAGACTCATATTTTTTTCATCTACAGAATTGTGCCCCTCCATGGTTTTATCAACAAAATCTTTCTTTGGACTTTGGTTTTGAGTCATGGTGAAATTTGTCGTTTTATCTATGATACCATTCCTTGTAGCCCACCCTCTCCCAACTAGTTTCCCTACACTTGATGCCTTCACACAGACATGAGATTTGTCAGATAATTTTAAAACCATAGAAAATCCAATCTTGCATTTTATAGTGTCTACCATGTCTTTCATGATAGCATTTGCTGGCAAAAACATTGAAAGTGAAAAAAGAAGAACTCCTATTAACACGTAAGCAGAAAATGCAGATATAATATTTCTCATTGCACCAAAAATCCTTTTTGAAATATTTAACAATGTTTCCAAATTACTTCCAAATCAGATCCTTTCTGAATTTTGCCTATCTCATCCTTAATTTTACACACACAATTCCCTTTGCTACTACATGATACGAAATAAACAAAGCACATGGAATTTTCATGTTTGTACCTGTACTGGAAAAATATGATTTAAAAAACTGACGTAGGGATTAGTAACGTGATTGGTGGCAATATTTTTTGCCTCCAATTAAAAACCGATATTTTTAACATCTGGGAATTGGTGTCCATATTAATGACAGACTTGACAAACAAAACACGTTTAGTTTGCAAGCCTATTCTTAATGTAAAAGATGTTTCTGCAAGCATTGATTACTATTGTAGCAAACTTGGCTTTACAAAAGTTTTTTCTTGGAAAGATGGAGTTGGATTTTGTGATAATGGAAAACTGACGTTTGCAGAAGTCCAGCGCGATGGTGCGAACATAATGCTGTCCTTACAAGAACACGCTGATGATAAAGGAATCTCACTATATTTGGATCTGAGTAGTGATATGGCAGATCTGGAATTGCTTTACCGAGAGTTTAAGGAAAATCGTGCACTTGTCGTAGAACCGCCTAACGATAAACCTTGGCATATGCGTGAGATGCTTGTAAAAGACCTAGATGCTAATTTCTTGCGAGTTGGCGTACCACTTGAACACTAAACTGCCTCGAAATTAAAATATCATAAAAATACTTTTTGATAGATTTCTGACGTGCATATCATTTCTAATGAACCGGTAATGAATCAAACCCTATGAAATTGAAGTTATTATTTGATAAATAATTATCTAGAAATTATTTTATTGCAACAAAAACAAGTAAAAATTGTTTTGGAATTTTTTTCAGATTTATCCATCGTGGAACCGCACTTTGGACAGTCCATGATGAATCAGAATCACGTGATACCATAAATCAATATCTTGCAAATCACGTTAATTAAAATAAAATCAACAGCATCAGCTATGATTCAAAATAAAATGAATCGTCACGTATAGTCTCTATGTATTATGACTGACTGATGTATTGGATAATTAGTGAAGGCTGGCTCACCCCTCGCCGAAGCTTGGGATCTACACCACCTTTCTATCAACG
>CAZHDX010000210.1:0-1932 GCA_964531195.1 uncultured Nitrosopumilaceae archaeon | reverse complement strand
GCAAGAAGTGTAAAATTAATTGATTTCATTTTATTTTTAAAATTTACAGACTAGTAAAATATCTTGTGAAATGGATAGATGTCCTAACAGATTGCTGGTCCGCCAGGCGGATTTACACATTTTGTATTGTTAATAGTAGCAGCCTGTCCAGTGACTGGACCTGGTGATACTGGGTGCATCATCATGGCCAATTGTGAAATGGCACTTGTCATGGTTGCTTGCGGAACAGATTGGCCGCGTGCATCATTTAAGAATACCATCACACTTTGTCTGTATTGTTTTATCAAGTCATGATAATGACTTCGTTCATCTTGGTATTGTGCCTTGATAGCATTTAGTTGCGTAGCACAGCCATTTTTAATACTGTCAATATCGGTTGCGGCTGCAGATTGAATTTGGTCTCTGCAATCAAATATCACTTTACGGGTGTCATCACCTTGTTTTGCAAAGTCTGCAACTGCTTGATGAATAAAAGTTGAAACTTGCATTGCATCTTGTGTATCATTAGTTTGTGGAACTGGAGGAGTCGAAGTTACGGTTTGGTTCATCATACTTGTAGAGTTTGAAGATGGCATCGTCATGGTCTGATTCATCATACTTGTTGAATTCGAAGACATCATGGTTCCATTTGTACTAGTTTGATTAGTCATAGTACCATTAGAGACTGCCGCGTACGACAGGCCTACTGGTAAGACCATGACACTGGTTAGAATCATTACAATAACTGGAAGTGTATTAAGTTTCAACTGATGAATGATTTTTCTATAATGCTTTAAGTTGAAAGACGAATTTCCGTCATGTTCGCAGTGAATATTTTTACACCAATTGTGCGTACAACCGGTTTATCGAGACATCAAAAATAGTGCTATATTACTTGTTTTGTACAACCGCAAGAATCATGTCCACTTTGTAATTTAGCTCAAGTCGCGAGTTTACAGTTAGATTCCAGGGGGTAAAGTTTGGTTTTCCAGTATTTCCAATCAACTTGAATCCAGATTGTTTCAGATTTATTCTCAGAGATTTTTCATCCAGCCTAACTTTGACTGAACTTTTCCCGCGTTCGTAATCATATGGGTCCGACAAGATTACAAATTTTCTGGCCTGCAGTTTGATGATTTTCAAGAGTTTTACAGGTTCAATTAATTCTAGTACGTTCAAGGCAACAACAAGATCAAATTTCATAATACCAAATGGTTTTGATAAAGAGTCTGCAAGAAAAAAATCTGCGGTATCTATTTTACGTTTCTTTGCTTCAAGCAAGGCAAAAAAAGACTTGTCAATGCCAAAGACTGTACCATGACGTCTTGCGAAAATTTCAGACATTGTTCCTATTGAGCAACCATGCTCTACGATGAAATTGCATTTTGGGAGTTTGCTGATAATGTGTTTTACCCTAGTTTGAAATGCAGAAGATTTACTTTTCTGATATATTGCAACCCAGTTTTTCTCAAGATCTGTTACATCATCTCCAACTTTTTTTATTTCCTGCAGAGATTTTTTTATCATGTATTTTATCATGTTATTTTTTACATGTAGCAAAAGATATCCGCCAAGTTTGGCCCTTATTGAAAAAAACAAAGATAGATCTTCGACTAGAAATGGAATTGAGGAAATTATTGGATAAACCCCTTTACATTGAACGCAGGAAAGTAGCCCTTCAGTGATCTCATTTTTTTCTTCAAAGATTTTCAAATCTAGTGAATGTCCGCACTTGATACACCATAAATGCTGAAGACTAGACTGGTGCAATGAAAATCAAGCAAGAGATTAAATCTATAACTGTTATCTACTCTGAGATCTTGTTTTCGTGGAATGTTCCAGAGTTATACCAGCAGTATCTAAAATAATCTAGGCACCATTCATGAAATAGCTGATCCTTGCTGTAAAACATTTCCCTCATGTCGGCATCGCCGTCAAGAGTTGGAAACAGCA
>CAZHDX010000209.1:0-1957 GCA_964531195.1 uncultured Nitrosopumilaceae archaeon | reverse complement strand
TCTATGTAATTTGCCGTTTGGCAAATGACACTTTACCTTTTCCTCCATTCCTATAGGTTTGTCATTTCTATCCACCAGGATCAAATATTCCATGTCTTTCTTTATCCCCTGAACACAGTTCCTTCAAAATTTTTACCTTTTATGGCACTTACAATCCTTCCTGGTTTATTCCCATTTACCAAAAATACATTAATTTTATCCTTTGAAATCAACGTCGCTTCTTTTATTTTTCTACTCATTCCACCAGTAACATCCATTCCTACCTTTGCTATGGATGTTTTTTTGCCCTTTATCTCATAGAGTAGTTTTTTTGTTTTCATATCAGAATATACTCCATCTACATTCAACACAAAAATTGCAAGTCGTGGTTTTAGAATTTTTGCTAAAAGTCCCATTATTCTATCTCCTGATAAAATATAGAATTTGTTTTTTCCATGCCATAAAACATCGCCATATGATATTGGAATTAATCCTGATTTAGAAATTTTTGCAATCTCTCTTATCTTTTGAAGGTTAGGCTTATCACCAAGCATAAAATCAGTTGGTGGTAAACAATAGGGATTTAGATTGTGATTTAAAAAAGAATTTAAAATTAATTGGTTTAGATTAACCATGGAATTTTTTACTCTAGCCACACCTTTTTTACTATATTTTGACGGCTTGGTATGCATGTCATATCTCAAAGACCAGTAATGGCCAAATGATCCTCCTCCGTGCACGACGATTATGGGTTCTTTGATTTTTTTTAATTGGATGACAATTTTATTTATTGCCGAAAGATTTGGAGTGAGCGGTTTCTGCTTGTTAGTTATGATGGATCCTCCTAATTTTATTAATATCATGTTTTTTTCAGTAATCCCTCTGTTTAAAAAGTATCCATCGTGAACAGAAACCAAATTTTTACTCTTAGGCATAACCTTTACTAAAAGAACTTGTGCTCTGGCTTTTTCAAACAGTAATTGATTAGATATTTCTCAATATACTGAAATTGTATCTCTAGATTTTATTGGCTGATTATTTTTAAAGAATATGATTTTTGAATTTTTAATTCAAGCATAGGAAAGTCCATTATAATCAATTTTTGTCGAAAAACACTCGCCAAGAGATTTCATGCTGGATAATGTAGACCCTATATTCGTCCCGTCTACAAGTGCAATTATACAGCCACCTCGGCCAGCTCCTGTTATTTTTGCACCAAATGAAGTTTTTTTTGCTTCTTTTATCAAGGAGGCAAGTTTTTCAGTGGAAACATCAATACGCTCAAGTAATTCTTGATTTTTTGATAAAAGCAAGCCCAATGTAGTAAGATCATTTTTTTCTAAAGATGTTAATGCATCTCGAATTATGATTGATTCTTGCTCACAAAGAGAGGCAAACAAATCCTCATTATTCTCTCGAAATTCTCTCACATTTTCTACCACTTCACTGGTCAAATGAGTTTGTTTTGAATTGGCAATTATGAGATCAAATTCTGCCTTAGAATTTATTTTTTTGAAACCATTCTTTACATCATATTCCATTAATCCTCCAAAGGTGCAGACAGAGCAATCTGCTCCTGATGTATTTTCAAAAATGGTACGTTCTGCTTCTATTGCAATTTTTAAAATTTCTTCTTTTGATAGTTTTTCAAATAAACCAGTCACTGATGCTGCAACTGCAACACAACAGGCTGATGAAGAGCCAAGACCTATGCCTGGCGGAATTTCTGATTCTATTTTTATTTCAATTCCGACATTTTTTTGTGATCTCTCTAACGCCTTATTTGCAATGTACAAAAATGGTTTCATCAATTTATAGGACTCTTTGGTTTCTGAGAATGATTGTGGCACTGTTTCAATATATCCAATGTCAGATGTTATCTTGATCTTTTTTTCATTAGTTAGTTCAGATGTAACTGTAATTCTCTTATCGATGGAACAAAGTATTGCCTTTATTCCATAAACAACAAAATGTTCTC
>CAZHDX010000208.1:0-2017 GCA_964531195.1 uncultured Nitrosopumilaceae archaeon | reverse complement strand
AATTAAATTTATTTTAAAGAATAAACAATTGAAATAAAAATTGAAGGTAGAATCAAAATTTAATAAAAATACACTACAAATTTTGTTAGAAAAAATAAAAAAACAATATAGTGAGATAATTACACTAGATGGAATAAAATTGATTATTGATGAAGATAGTTGGATATTAGTACGGCAGTCAAATACTGAACATATCATAAGGATATCTACAGAATCAAACGATTTGGAAAAAACAAAAAAAATTCAAAAACAAATTACAAAACTAGTTAATCAAAGCTATGAAGAAGCCAGACGAACTAGAAATAATTAGAATTTTTCAACAAAGGTTTGGGAAAAAATCAAAATTTGTACCTGAGGATGTAGAGCTTTTAAAAATGAAGACAGAAGCCGTTGTTATCAAATCAGATATGCTCGTTGAAAATACAGATGTGCCCCCAGGTATGAAAATTCAGGAGATTGCTAGAAAAAGCATAGTTGCATGCATTAGTGACTTTGCATGTAAGGGTGTAAAACCCAAATATGCTACCGTTTCTCTTGCCATCCCGAAACGATTCTCAAGATCAGAAATCAAGAAGTTAGCAACTGGTTTTTCAAATGCATCCAAAGAATTTGATCTAAAAATTGTTGGAGGTGATGTAAACGAAGGAAAAGAAATAATCATTGATGTATCTATGCTTGGGGTTTCAAAAAAAATTATCAAACGAAGAGGCGCCAAGATAAATGACATTATTGTTACAACCGGACCATTTGGGTATTGTTCAGCTGGCCTAAAAATCATATTCAATCATCTTAAAGCAAACTCACGTTTTATTCAAAAATGTAAACAACATGTCAATAAACCAACTCCTAGGTTAGATTTTGGTTTAAGAATTGTAAATTATATTTCATCTGCAATGGATTCAAGCGATGGATTATCCAGAACACTAAACGAAATGAGTAGACAGAGCAAAAAAAAATTTGTAATTACCAATCTTCCAACTACAAATGATGTGAAAGAATTTGCAAAAGTAAATAAAATGAAATTAACAGATCTTGTTTTTTGTGGTGGCGAAGAATATGAAATAGTAGCCACAGTGTCAAAACACGAATTGACAAGAGTTAGACAATTAGCAAAATTCCACAAAATACTCTTGTTTGAAATTGGGTATGTCACAGAAGGTAGAAACGTTGTTTATTGTCAGAGAAATAAACTAATTCCAGTTAAAAAATGTGGATGGCTTCATTTCAAATCCTAATGTTTTTTAAACCCATGAAGGGCTTTTGAAATGTTGTCAGAACAGGAAGTTAAAGAAAAATGGGGAATTGCTCATATCTATAGTAGTTATAATAACACAATTGTTCACATTACTGATATTTCGGGGGCTGAAACCGTTGCAATTAGTTCGGGAGGAAGGCATGTTAATGCAGACAGATATGAATCGTCTCCATATGCTGCCATGAAATCTACTGGTGCAGTTGTCGAGGTTGCACACGATAAAGGCTTTACTGGACTTCATATCAGAGTTAGAGCAGTTGGAGGAGTAGGTGCTCGAGTTCCTGGTCCTGGTGCACAGGCTGCAATAAGAGCACTAGCAAGAGGGGGATTTAAAATCGGAAGAATTGATGATGTTACACCTATACCGCATGATACCACTCGCAAGAAGGGCGGTAAAAGAGGAAGAAGAGTTTAAGTCTCTACCAATTTCACTTTTACTTTACAATTCTTATATTCGAAAAAATTTATTAGAAAATTAATAAATTTTTCCTCAAATTTTTTTCCTTTTGACAGTGTGATCTGATCAGAAAGCTTTTGTTGAATTGCAAAAAGTAATTCTCCTTTGAATAGTATTTTAAAAAAAGCCCACCCAAATCTTTCCATTGGTTCGCTAATCAAAAAGCCATTTTTTATTAAACATAATGATTGGAGACTTTCCATTGCTAAAGAAACGAGTTCTCGATCAATTTCATATTTTGTTGTAGCCATTTTAACGGTTATTGATTTATAATTTATAATATGTTTTTTCTACAGCATGTTTTA
>CAZHDX010000207.1:0-2096 GCA_964531195.1 uncultured Nitrosopumilaceae archaeon | reverse complement strand
AAGTTAAAGTACAATCAAATGCATTGCTTGCAATCCAAAAGGTTATGAGACGACTGAAGTCTAAGGGTAAATGTGGAATAGTTGTTACAAATAGTTTTTTATCTAAAACCGATAAATCGTATGTTAAAGTCAAGAAAGAATTGTTAGAAAATTATGATAATCATACTATTATCAGCTTACCCCCTGGGGTTTTTGCTAATGTAACAGCATCAGGTCAAGGTCCAAAAACAAGTCTAATGTTCTTTGATAAAACAACTTCAACTAAGAAAATTTGGTACTATGAACTATTACCATTTGAAGGAAAGAACTTCACCAAAATCAAATCTATAAAAGATATTGATATTGATGATTGCTATAAACAATGGGAGACAAGACAAATTGACAAAAACTCATGGGAGCTAACAGTAGACAAGATTATTGAGAAAAATTACGATTTAACTGCTAAAAATCCTAACAGAGCTGATGATTCTATTATTAAATCGCCAAAACAACTAATAGACGAGGTCTTGTATAAAGAAATTCAAATTCAAAAATTATTAGCAGAAATCGAAGAATTGATCGTGAAACAAAATGTCATACATCAATGATGCCGGTTGGAAAATTTATAGAATTGCTGAAGTTATATCTGATTTAAAAAGTGGATTTTCTCATTCTAAAACAAAACTAGTGGAAAACGGAATACCTCAATTAAGGCCTTATAATATTTCAACTTCCTTTAGGTTAGATTTGTCAAAATTAGTCTATGTGCCTGAAGACAGACCCAAAACTGAAGAATTTTTTCTTAAGAGAGATGACATTCTTTTTAACAATACAAATAGTGTTGAATTAGTTGGCAAGACTGCTATAGTAAAAAAAGATCTAGATGCTGGATATTCTAATCATATAACAAGAATAAGAGTTATACCGTCGCTAATCGAACCTCACTGGTTAGCTTTATGTCTTCAAAGACATTGGCTTGCTGGAAAATTCGCTGGACTCTGTAAACGCTGGATTGGACAGGCTGGAATTAGTGGAAATATGCTTAAAGAATTAGAAATCCCTGTACCATCACTAGAAATCCAAAAATCCATGATTCGGAACGTTGATAATTATTCCAAAAAGTTGGAAAAAATATCTAATCTCAGAAAGGTTACAAATAAAGAGACTGAAATGATAATGCAATCTGCGTTACATGAAGTATTTTCAAATGCTGAGAAAAAAGGATGGAAACTTCAAAAGTTGGAGGATATCTCTAACATTAATCCTTCTAAAACTGAAATAAAGAATTTACCTAATGATCTAGATATATCATTTATTCCAATGGAATCGGTAAGTGATGAAATGGGTGAAATTCAATCTGGGAGAATAAGAAAGTTAGGAGAAGTAAGAAAAGGATATACCTATTTCAAAGAAAATGATGTATTATTTGCAAAAATAACTCCTTGCATGGAAAATGGAAAGTCTGCGGTAGCTAAAAAATTAACTAATGGAATTGGATTAGGATCAACTGAATTCCATGTAATCAGAACTAAGAGTGATGTAATCCCAGAATGGATATATCATTTTATCAGGCAAAAATCTTTCAGGGTTGAGGCTGAAACTAGTATGACTGGTACAGCTGGTCAAAAAAGAGTACCAGAGATTTTTCTAAAAAATGTGAAAGTACCAATTCCCAATGTAAAAACACAAAAATCGCTAATTTCATATTTACATGAGATGCAACGAAAGCTTGAAACAATCTCAAAACTTCAAAATGAAATTCAAAGGTCGTTAAAAACAATTCACGCATCTATAATTTATCAAGCCTTTAGGGGTGATTTACTTTGAGTAAGAAGCCATCCATCTCTTTTTTGATTAGTCTATGTTCGTATTTTATTATCTTATTTCTCATTGTCTCCCTTATAATTTCCACTTCGTGTCGCAGTGTTGCTACCTTATCTTCTAACCTTGCGACTCTCTCGTAAATAGAATCTTCTGCATCATAGATATTATCCAAACTGTTTTAAAAGGAATCAAAAATAAATTGTTGATTTTGTTGAGGTTTGTGTCAGTCTTTTTCCTGGATTAAAATCTTCAATATATGTTGAGTAGGCGAAATTAGAATCCTTTCATTTTTA
>CAZHDX010000206.1:0-2113 GCA_964531195.1 uncultured Nitrosopumilaceae archaeon | reverse complement strand
CATAAAAATTTTAGGATGAATTCACTCCTAAAGGCTATTAATTATAATGAAGTGTATTTTTCACGAAGTCAGGACAAAAAATAATTTTGGTCGCTGCGATAGCAATAGCAATAGCTGGTACCTTTTATTTCTATCAAACAGAAAGTAGTGGTATAAAACCAAGTCTTTCCGTGACTAACGGAAAATCTGATCTTATAACATCGCCTGCACCACATCCTGCTCACGGCGGTTTAAGCATGGCCGGTAAGCCTGAATTTCAACTAGGTGAAAATCAAACTACTTTAAACGTTGCACCAGGTTCCAGTATCTCCGGCTCCATTCCATTAAATTTAACGAGTGATGCTCTTATGAGATTCTATATACTTGATCCAGGAAGCTTGCTCAATGTGACCAAAGTTCTTTTACCACCTGGAATGTCTGTTTCGATGCAGGTTTATGGAAAACAACTCAACCCTGAATTTCTGTCAGATATAGGAGAAAGTCCACTCGAAAGTAAGGTAGCACCCACTTCCATGAAAATTGGTCAAACCTCAATTCCGTACACAATTACTTTGCCAAATGACGTACCAGCAGGAATTTATCATTTTAATATTGTATTCACCAGCTTTATTCGTCATGTAGACAATGGATCTCTCATTTCGCATGAAGGAAGATATTATAAAGTCACGCTCAATGTTCAGTAGCTATTTTCTCTGGGATAGAAGAGTTTCCAATCTTGTGAATTATTTCCTCATTGCCAAAATCAAACATGAATGATTACTTTCGGAAGCGGATCACATTTCTTAAAATATTGTCCATTGATAACAGCATAGTTACTTTCAGTTTTTATCTTATGTTCTAGCTCTGGTATTGTGTTCACTCTAGTTATCGGCCGAGAATTTTCTGTCGATTTCGTTGATTTTGGTAAATCGGTGGACTCTTTGTTAGGTTCTAAAGAATTTTCAATTAAATTTCTTACCTTTTCACTGATACATTTACCAGATATGCCACAAGATTCTATTAATTTCTGGTATACCGATTCGTTTACCTTTGTACTCACGGTTTTCATGATGGTTTACCTATTGTATACTAGGATCTAAAAGTTGTGTTTTGGTAATACCATTATTAATTATTACAGTATGACATACGTAATACGTACGTAGTACATAATACTAGTTTTGTTTGCATCTCTTCTCTTTTTCTAAGTCAAGGGCCATTTTAATGGCATCTAACTGGTCGCTAGTAAGCTGACTAGTCCATTCAAAAATTCCTTTTTCATTCATTTTAGAATTCCACTTTTCAAAAATATCTTTTACAAATTCTTGATTTTGTAAGGAATCTTTATTTTTGTGTAGCCAAAGTCCGCCTTCAGCTAGGGAGCGTATTGCATCTGATATGTTATTGAATACTCCATTTTCTACAAGCTGGTTAATTTCTGTCCATAAATCATGAGAGAGACGTAACGATATTGAAAGGGACGGTAATTTAGCTATGATATTATCCCCCAGGATTGAGCCTTTGTTATCCACCTCAGCGCTTCTTTAATATCATCTGTTGTAAATTGCGTATTTGATATTATGCCATGTTCATTTTTAAAATGCCACCAGACACCAGAAATATTTTTGAAAACTCGTACATGATTTTTTCCTTTGATAACTCTAAAACATTCTGGACATTTTATCCTGAAATTTGTGTAATTATGAGCAAAGTCGACGCGGTGTTTATCTAAACTAGAATCTACTGTCACTTATCAATCTCCTCTACAACAGATTGTTTCACTCTTGGGTCAGTTACTACAGCAGGCCCAATGAGTGTCAACTTGTTCTTGTTTATTACAAGGTCAAAAGTGAGAGTATCCAAGTTCAAATTTTGAAGAAGTGATTTTGGAATCAGTATAATATATGATTGCTCATTAAGCTTGAGTGAATCTGAAAGCTCCCTAGATAGTAGTTGACATGGAATTTTTGATATTTTTTGCGTGAATTCTCTCCTCTAAAATCATTCTACTCCTAAATTCTTAATAGCAAAATGCGACATGTTTTCAATAGTTACGAATGAAAATCCCGAAATGCCAATTCTGTCACTATAACTTGTATGCAATTGAGATTAGAAGGAAAAAAATTGGATACATATG
>CAZHDX010000205.1:0-2149 GCA_964531195.1 uncultured Nitrosopumilaceae archaeon | reverse complement strand
AAAGTGAAATTAGATCAGGCAAAAGCACTAAAGACTGCTCTTGGTTGTTAAATCCTAAATTCAGAGGAATCCTAAACAATCCTTAATAATTTTGCACATAAATTAGACTTTTGGGCCAAATGAAAAAAAATCTAATATTATCTCTTTTCCCAGTTTTGATATTTGTTCTAGTTGTTACAACAATTCCTAATGCTAGTAGTGTTCCATCTGATACCTATATCGTAACTGATATCTTTGGAGAAAAACTACATTTGATAACAACAAATGGAACTGTGAATACAATCGCAAGCGGCATTGGAGACCCACGAGGAGTTGTCATTGACTCGAACGGAAATTATATTGTCAATGATTTTAATGGTAGATTGCTAAAAATCACTCCACAAGGAAGTGTAACTACAATTACCAGCGGTTTGTTTTCACTTGGACTAGCTATTGACTCAAATGGAAACTATATTGTCCCAGATTTTCTTGGCCAGAAACTAGTCAAGATCACTCCGACAGGAACTATAACCACAATTACTAACAACCTTCCATTTCCAACTGATGTCGCTATAGATTCTGGTGGGAACTATATCGTACCTGGAGGATTTGGTGATCCGTTGCTTTTCAAAGTTACCCAATCTGGAGCAATATCAACAATCGCAAGCCACATTGGAAGCGTATCTGAAGTTGCAATTGACTCGGTTGGAAATTACATTCTTCCTGAAATTACAGGTAATTTAGAAAAAATTAGTCCACAGGGCATAGTAACAAAAGTTTTTCTTAACATTCCTGAAACAAACCTTCTTGGCATAGCTATTGACTCGAATGGAAATTATATCGTAACTAGTCTTGATGGTGATCTACTTTCTGTTAAACCTGATGGGACCGCAACAAAAATTGCCAGCGGTGCTGGAGGACTATGGGATGTTGCTATTAGTTCTATCAAAACCCACCAACAGGCACTAGGTGACCTGATAAAATTAGGAAACAGTTTTGGTGCAAACACAAGTGTTCTTGGAAATGCAGTAAAACTTCTCAGTGATTCAAATCCAAGCAACGATAAGGGTGTGTGTGGAAAATTAGGTGCATTTATAGACCAAGTAAATGGAAATCATAGTTTAACAGCTGCGCAAAAATCCCAATTAATAGCACCTGCAAATGCAATTAAAACTAAAATAGGTTGTTAAGTATGGTCTCCAGCACAAGCATAAAAGAATTTTCATTTACAATAATTGTAATTCTTCTCCTTTCTGTAGGAACAAGTGGTCTAGTCTCTGCACAATCTAATCTTGTGTCACCACAAAAACAATTTGAATCCGGAGTAGCAGTAAAGGATGTTAAATGTGAAAAGGATCTTGAATTAATTCTTAAAGTAGAGAATGGAGATCCTGTTTGTGTAAAACCCACAACAGCTCAAACATTATTTGACCGCGGTTGGGCAAAGGAGATCAGTGATTCTAATATTACGGAAAAATTCCAGTCCATGTTAATCAGTAAACAAAAAGCCATTCAGATAGTTCAGAATTACATAAAAAAAAATAATATTACACTTGAGGTAAATACAAGCTCCTCCTCATTTAGGATAGCCAGCTTATTGGAATACGTACAACTTTCTCACACAGGATTTGCTGTAGCTTTTTATGTAAATCCCATTACAGGCCTTCCATTACAAGAGAAGTCACTGAATGAAACTGATTACTATGCGATATCGCCACAATGGTGGATAGAGCTCGAAAAATATTATTTGGGAATACAAAGCAAAAGAATTGAAAACGGGTATGTAGTGTGGATCATATCTTATCACAATTGTACAAATTGTATTGCGAATGAACCAATCTTTATGGTTGATGCAATTACAGGCAATGTGATGCTTTCCGAGGAACACTCCCTAATACAAATCCATTAGTCTCACGCATCAAATTCTTAAAATCAAAAATATTAGATTAGGAAATAATTTTGTCAAAAATCTTATTCTACATTTTTTTCACACAAGTTATTTATCTTCATAATTTCACGGATATACTATGAAAGATGTGGAAATAAAGATAGAAGATCTGAAAATAAAACCTAATGCAGAAATTAGAGGAAAAATTCAGGTAAATTATTCAGGTCGATATGATGGAGTAGTCATCAACACTCAGATAATTGGATCAAATCATCTTGTTGT
>CAZHDX010000204.1:0-2151 GCA_964531195.1 uncultured Nitrosopumilaceae archaeon | reverse complement strand
GTAAAGTCAATAGCTAAATTCATTGAACAAAGATTGGAAAAAATACTGAGCTGTACCTTGCAACTTTGTCACTGTAGTTACATTGTTCCATGTAACAAGAGTCTGATAAAGAAAAATGATTCTTCCTTGTTTGGGTAAACTTGACGACTAACTCTAAATGGATAATAGATGATGAGGCAAAAAATCAGATAACTCGGGCAAGTACTTTGAAACCTAGGCTTGATTATGCAATAGAACTTGTAGATGGCATAATGAAAGTCCTCAACCAAAAAAAATTTGATGTTGACAAAAACAACTTGAAACTATACAAAAAAGCAAAAGAGAATAAATATAATTTAACAGAATTTGAAAAGAAACTAAGTTTCGAGTCAGAAATCTCCTATGCCGTAGAATCTCTCAGACAAGTAAAGAGGTGTATTGATTCTGTGTTTGGCCTTGGAAATATCACTCTAGTTCTTGCTCCTACAATTTCCATAGTGAGAACTGTTCGCTCACAACTATTTGGAATTTTTCCATTACTTGACTCTCAGTTTGGTGAATTGTCCTTGGTTTTAGGTGGCTTGATAATAGATGCAGGACATCTTACTTGCAGCAATATTGATTTTAGTTTGGCAAACACTGAATCATCAAGACTCTTAGATGAAGCAAAATTGATTGCCGACTCTAAAATTTACAAGCAGTTTCCTAATGTAGATTTGTCGTAAGACCTGAGCACTCATGCTTAATTTTTCTAAAAATGAATCATCTGAGGATATCTCGTCCTATCTTGAGAGGATAAGAAGTATCTCTTCAACAATTGAGGAAAAAATTGTCCAGAAATTGCCTGCTAAAGATGACAAATTCATAGAGACTTTGTCTGTAGAAGAGCTAAAAGACCTTCGGCAGGTGATGATGGCTACAGAATACTTGCTCTCAAAATATCAAGACAAAAAAGAGATCAAGGTCTTTTTAGAAGAATTTATTGGAGTAATTCTGCATGCAACAAACTCTGTAAACACAATGCGCGATGAGCTTACATACCTGCTAATTTCAGCAGAATCAGCCTTTCATCAAATCAAAAACTTGCATGAAGAGGTAACCCATACTCTCTCCTTAGATAGATTCATCCAGACACGACTAGATGACTATCATAGTCTGGTTCCACCTATGACTGTCTCAGCTGAAAACACATCATCTAAAATAGAACCAATAAAAAATGAACCGATCTCTAGTCCAATTAATTTAACAAATACTGCTAGACGAGTTTACACCCATGATTACCTAACAAAAACAGCAGTTGAGATTTAGATAATATTATGAGTTTAGCACCACAAGAGTTAGAGAATAGCGCTAGTAAGTTTGCTGCAGAGGCAATAAAACTTGATTCTCAGGGGGCACGAGGGATGGCCATTGCAAATTATCAAAGAGCAATTGAATCTCTTGTAAAGCTTATCCAATTATATCCAGAAAACAAGCTAAATCGAGTTTATACTGAACGAATGAGTGCGTATCAAAACAGGATAAAGGCGTTACAAATGAACAATATTGCTGTCGAGCCTGTTGTAGATTCTAAAGCATCACCAGAAGAGCAAAAACAATCTCTTGCAAGAAACGAATTTGAAGATCTAGTAATGAGGGAAAAACCCAACGTCAGCTGGAATGAAGTAGTTGGACTAGATGACGCAAAAAATGCGCTTCGCGAATCAATTGTTTATCCTGCAAAGAGACCTGATCTTTTTCCCTTGGGATGGCCAAGAGGAATTCTTCTGTACGGTCCACCGGGATGTGGAAAGACAATTCTTGCTGCTGCCACTGCAAGTGAAATTGATGGTTATTTTATCAACGTTGATGCGGCATCAATGATGAGCAAATGGCTTGGTGAAGCAGAAAAAAATGTTTCAAAATTATTTAGCATGGCACGCGGCTATGCTGAAAAAGAAGGTTTGCCAGTAATCTTGTTTATTGACGAAGTAGATTCGTTGCTAGGAACAAGAAACAGCGAAGTCGGCGGAGAGATTCGAGTAAAGAATCAATTTCTAACTGAAATGGATGGAATCAATGGAAAGGGAAAAGATCTTAAGCTATATGTCATTGGGGCAACAAACAAACCATGGAGCCTTGACTGGCCATTTCTTCGAAGATTTACTAAAAGAATCTACGTATCACTTCCAA
>CAZHDX010000203.1:0-2157 GCA_964531195.1 uncultured Nitrosopumilaceae archaeon | reverse complement strand
TTATCATAAGTGCCAAGAATAGCTGCAGTAGTAATAGCGGGATTGTTTATTCCAATATCAATAGGCCAGGGATCTTTTGTAGTAGCAATTATTTCAGCTTCTTTAATAGTCATTGCTTTTTCAATTTTTAGTACTGCAACTTCAATTATTTTTTTCAAGAGTATTCCACAGGGTTTTGAAGGAAAATATCTAGGAGTGAACAGCTCAATTACAACGGTTGGTCTTTTTATTGGCGCCTTGTGTACTGGCCAGCTTGCAAACTCGTTTGGATATACAACAACATATATTGTAGCCTCTGGAATCCTAGTTGCCTCTTTTGTTTTGTTTAGAGTATATCTTCGCTATAGGCTATCAGATAAAACTGACTAGATGTAGCGTGCAGAAGATGATTGACTAGCAGGCGTAGATGGCAATCTGTCATTTACTGCTGCCTCTGCAACTGCTGCTGCCTCTTGAAGTATCTTTTCTGATTCTTCTGTTGTTGCTTCTGAATCGATTCCAAAGTCGCCGCTGTGGAATGTGTCTGTCATCAAACCGTTGAGCATTTCAGTCATTCCACCTAGCTCACGATCTGCTTCTGGCATGAATTTTATCAATGATGATCTTAGATTCTTCATTAGACCTATTGTTGGCATTATAGTTACAACGGTGTCTCCAAGGTCGTGGAAGGTACTTAGTCTGAGCTCGATTTGCTCTAGTGCCATCCTTGCATTTCCTAAGAGTTTGGTCACCTTTCGTACTTCTGCTAACTCTTTTGATAATACTTTGCTAGCTGTAATATCATGTTGCTGTGTTGCAACGACAATTCTTTTGAAAAGTTTTTCATCTCTTTGTTTTAACTTTGTAATCATTCCATCTAATTTTGAAATTTGAGTTTGGAGTCTTTTTATTCCGGCCTCCATTCTTGGCTTTAGTGCGCCCTTTGGTTTTATGGCGTCATTGATTCTTTCACCGATGCTTGGTGTCATTGGTCTTTGCCAGTTCTTTGTGAAAGTTGTCATGGCAATGTCTAAAAAAATTGGTTAATAATTAAAGGTGTGAAATGAGGTTCACTGGATGCTAAATTTAGCTAACAAAATTTCTCTTTTTAGGATACGGGATACAAAGTCATATCTTGATGGAAGCACAAAAATTTGTTTATAACTTCAATTGGATATATCCTCCCAATCAATCCTCGTAGCCAAGAATTATTGCGCTAATTGCATCGCAACAGTTCTTTGCGGATGGATTTTCTTTATGTGAATCGCCAACGCAGTTGTTGATTGCTGTGATTCACAGCAAAGTGGACATTTTTCCATTTTATTTAATGCATGTCCAACAAAAAATTTGTATTTAAGTATTTGCATTTAATGTTTTTTTCAGGCAAAAAATTTTTTCAAAATTAGAGTTATTTTCAAAAATGAAAATAAAATAAAAATAAAATTTTTAAAAATCAATTTGTCTCATTGCAGGAAAACAAAATTAATTTTTGAGAAATTTTAAAATTACAAACGAAAAGATTTGATCAACTTCCCAAAAACACCGAATAATGTCTTCGAATTAAAAAAATAATTTATTGATCTATGTTTTATATTATTGTGAATAAAATATTCTAATTTTCTTAAGTTTATAATATTCTTATTATAAAAAATCGAATACATGTAATAGTTAAACCTTTTTATGGTCGTTTGACCGAAAGTCTTATTAGATATAAAATGGCCCGAGATTCTTTCAATTCAGGTGTACGATGCCAGCGTTGTGGAAAAGGTCCAATGGTTACAGACAGCACTACAGGTGAAATGTTTTGCGGTAGCTGTGGTTTTGTCATGACAGAACGAGTAGAAGAATCAGGTCCGGAATGGAGATCTTTTTCTAAAGAAGAACACGAAGATCGAAGTAGAACTGGAACCCCGACATCCCTTGCAATGCATGACATGGGACTTGCAACAATTATTGGTCCAGCAGACAAGGATGCTTCTGGAAAACCACTATCTGCCTCTATGAAAAGTACCATAGAGCGACTTAGAACCTGGGACAGCAGAAGCCAAGTTCATGAACCGGTAGATAGAAATTTCAGACAAGCCTTCAGCGAGCTTGATAGATTAAAAGACAAGCTTGCTCTTTCTGATGCAGTAATAGAAAAAACTGCATACATTTACAGAAAAGCGTTAGACAAAG
>CAZHDX010000202.1:0-2178 GCA_964531195.1 uncultured Nitrosopumilaceae archaeon | reverse complement strand
CAACGATGCTTTGTGAAACATCATTGTAGAAGTATGTTGCTGAAATACCCCTGATCTGTGGATTATTCACGGTAATCAGGTTTGCAATGTTAGAACCATCTTTGTTTGTAAATACACCAGTATTGACACCACCAGATTCGATGAATGTAACAGGAGTAGAGCCAGCAGTTAGCGAACCTTTACTGGTCGAGACTGCTGCTGCATCACCTGTTGTTGGTGTTAATTTTTCCTTACCGTTTTGTTGCAAGTTAAGAACTGCAAGACCATTAGCTTTGGTATTGAGTGTAAACTTGCCGTTCTTGTTAAACATGAGGTCAGTTAGCTTTGGAATTAAATCCACTGCTGCTGGTGTGCCCTCCGCATCCGTTCCACCGTTTCTATTGAAATCTTCATAGATTAAAGTGGTGTTTGCTGGATTTGCACCCCATGTCCAAGAATCTTCTTCGGTTGGGTCAATGTTTAGTGATTGATCATTCATTGTTAGAAAAACTTGGGTGTTAGTTGGATAAGAGAATCTGTCGCTACACATGCTAATCAGATTTTGTGGCATTCTATCAAAAGTAAGATTAACGATTTGATCGCCACCTGCCTTTTGATAATCAACCACTACTGATGTTGGGAAGCCTGCAAAGTCATATAGCTGAATTATTGGCCAAGCAGTGGAATATGGTCCAATACCTGCTCCAAATCCTGCCCCGTTGCCGTTGATAGTTTTGTTCTCTCTTACTACGTGTTCCATTTGATATGGAGTTCCAACTGCGACTGTAGAGTCACAAGCTGGGAACGGTGTAGCAACAGTTGTGTTAAGTGAACCCATGCCACCTTTTGCAACTGTGAATCCTTTTGTTTCAGAGAAATCAACACCGGTTTTTACACTAAATAGTGGACTAGCTGAATTACAGAAGCCACCAAAGTTCAAACCATGACCTGCAATTTTTGCTGTGTTTTGTGCAACAATAGCCTCGTTTCTGTCAGCGAAATACGCATACCAATTACCATCTGTTGTCTGTGCCATTCTCAATCTCTTACCGTTTACTGTTACAGTAGGTTCTGCATATTGCTGATCTAATCTGTTTATATCAGGATCAGAAACTATAACTTGGATTACCTGTGGACCAGAAAAGTAATTGTTGAATTGAGAGTTTTCGGCAGAGACAAACAAGTTTGCGTTAGCTGCAGCGTGTGCTTGTGGCAATGCGTTTGGCAATGCAAAGACAGCGCTGCTAGTAAGAAGTATTGTTAATAGTGATAGACTAGTTATTTTTAAGAGCATCTTGATGTGCACTCTCTCGGTATGATCTACATATAAGCTTGTAGCAGAAATCACATTATTTGTAAAGTTCTTTTTTGTTTTGAGTCACCTAACTAGTTTTAAGATACAAAATTATCTTGTTAGAAATCCCTTTGGATTTTAGTCCCATTTTGTTATCACGGCATCCTACAAAATTTTTCAATTCAAAACTCAAGTCCCAATCATCGACAGCACACCACTTGTACCTAGCTTTAGGATCATTTTCTAAAAGCCATTTAGTGATCTCACGGCACTTGATAACCTCAAATTCTTTGTCTTGCAATAATTTTTCATCAATTTCTGGAGTAAAACCAATTGGTATCTTTTTTACTCCATTCCAAGAAAATATTTCTTGAATCTGCTTTAGATCAAAATCACGCTTCCATGTAGAAGAGATTACTATATCGCAATTTGTTTCATCAATGATTTTATTGAGCACTTGTACGCAGTCTTTGTCAAAAGGATCATGATCATGGATTCCATTGTGAATTCCTCCCTTTCCAAATAATACCATGACACCATCGATATCAAGAAATAGTATACTTTTCATTAACCCCCGTCTTGATATTTTTTTAAATAAATTACCTAGCAATTTAGCTTTAACAAAACAGGAAACAAATAGTAACCAAATGGATCCGCACATTTCATAAAACCTAATTACTGTGCTAACCATTCTATAGTGATAATCAATTTTAGGTCAAACCGCTAGGAGCATCAACACCCGCGAATCCGCTTTAATTTTCATTGCAATGCTAACACATACCAAAAATGTTAGGTAGTTTTTTCATTCTGTTAATACTGTTATTAAGGTATAATCAAAATAAAAAGTGGGCTAACTAACTCAGGTTTAATTCTGGAAATTCTGCTTGTTTTACTCCCAAATCATG
>CAZHDX010000201.1:0-2205 GCA_964531195.1 uncultured Nitrosopumilaceae archaeon | reverse complement strand
AGATTCTTATGCAAGTTTTCTATCTGTTGGAATCAATGATTGGGGAGGAATTTCTCCACTAACACCTGACTATGTAAATCCTGAATTTTCTTGGCCTGCCATAGATACAATTGCAAAAGATTCTTCTAATGCAGGATTTGAATTGAGAGCCAGACTTCCAGTTTATCCCGAATTTTTTTCATTTATACATCAGGATCTTAAAGAGAGAGTTTTAGAAATTACAGATTCAGAAGGATTTATCAAAACGGAGTATCTGAAATGAACGTACAAAGATCGTTATTTGATTCTCTTCTAAGAGATGCTGATCCCTTGATAGCTGAAACTTTGGAGAGATCCCTTGCTGAAAAAGAAATTTCAGTAAATGAAGCAACACGGTTGTTTTATGCAAAAGGAATAGATTGCCAATTAATTGGAATGGTGGCTGATGAATTGAGAAAAAGAAGAGTAGGCGATATTGTAACCTATGTAATAAATAGAAACATTAACTTTACAAATGTCTGCATCAAACAATGCGGATTTTGTGCATTCAGTAGAGATTTTCGAGAGGAGGAAGGGTATTTTTTACCAACAGAGGAGATCGTGAGGCGTGCAAGAGAAGCAAGGACACTTGGCGCTACAGAAGTGTGTGTCCAAGCAGGACTACCTCCGGACATGGATGGAGACAATTATGAGAAGATATGTAGAGCTATAAAAAAAGAGATAGCAGATATTCATATCCATGGATTTTCGCCAGAAGAAGTGCTCTATGGTGCAACGAGATCTAATATATTAAGTAGTGAATATCTCTTGCGATTAAAAGAGGCGGGAGTTAATTCTCTACCTGGAACAGCAGCAGAAATTTTAGATCAAAAACTTCGTGATAGAATTTCTCCTGGAAGAATAAGTGTCAAAAACTGGATTGAAGTTATAAAAACAGCTCATAGTCTAGGAATTCCTTCAACAGCAACTATTATGTTTGGACACTTAGAAGGACCTGAGGACAGGGCTAAACATATTAACTTAATCCGTGAAATTCAAAAAGAAACAAGAGGTTTTACTGAATTTGTTCCTTTGAATTTTATTCACACTGAAGCCCCAATGTACAAGAACAACCTTCATGCTGGAATAAAAAATGGAGCTGATGGGAACGATGTGCTATTGATGCATGCAGTTGCGCGTATAATGTTAAACAATTACATAAACAATATTCAGACATCATGGGTTAAAGAAGGTGGAAATATGTCGCAGCTCCTACTTAAATGGGGAGCAAATGATTTTGGTGGGACATTAATTAACGAAAGCATATCAACTGCAGCAGGAGCAAAGAATGGTCAGCTTCTCAAACCCAAAGAAATTAGAAATTTCATAAGACAGATTGGCAGGATTCCAGCACAGAGGACCACGCATTATAAAATAATCAAGACATATGATTCTGCTGAAGAAAAAGATGATGTTCTAGATAAAATCGAGAACATTTCTCAGTTTGGCTCATACCATGAACTAATTAAGTTAGATAAATACAAGTACAAGAGTAATAGGCGAAATTAATTGTCAGTCTGTGAGAAAGCACTCTCCAAGGCTAAAAATCTACATTTGGATGAATGTGAAGCATTTTTTGTAGAAAGGAAAATTACAACCATAAGAATCACCGATTCTGAGATTGCAGAATTAAAACAAAATCAAGAAAGTGGACTTGCTGTAAGAATCATTCATGGGAAAAAAATAGGTTCTGCCAAAACCACGTATTGTGTAAATAGTGAAAAAGTAGTAGAAAAAGCGTTACAATCAATAAATCTTGGCAAACCAAAAAATTTTTTGGTATCGTTGCCTCATGGTGACAACTTTTCTAGAATAGACAAAACATATGATAAAAAGCTTGGAGAAATTTCTGGAATAGAGGCTTCGGATATTGCGCAGATGATGATTAATTCGGCTAAACAACAAAAAATTACAACTGTTTCTGGATCATTGAACATTGTTTCAGAAAATATTGAGATTGTTAATAGTAATGGATTAAATTGTGTAGATAAAGCAACGTACATTGCTGGAGTTATTAATACAGATTCAGATTATGGGAATACGCCAGCAAGCGGCATTGGTACAACCTCTTCTAGAACTTTAAGCAGTTTTTCTGCCGAGACTGTGGGGTCCGATGCCGCAGAAATGTGTGTAAATTCTATAAATCCAGAAAGTTTTCAGCCTGAAACCTATAGTATTATTTTTAAA
>CAZHDX010000200.1:0-2215 GCA_964531195.1 uncultured Nitrosopumilaceae archaeon | reverse complement strand
CAAGGGAGAACCTGCCGCTCAAACAGTACAAGTTGCTCCAGCGCCTCCTAAACCAAAACGTGGTACCATGCCAGCTGGCTGGAAACCCTAATTAATTTTTAAAAGCTTCCAAAACTTCTGCTGCATGTCCGGATGGTTTTACTTTTTCGTAAACCCTAAAAATTTTTCCTTTTTCATTTACCAAAAAAGTTGTTCTGTTTACACCCATGTATTCGCGCCCCATGAATTGCTTTTTGCCCCATACTCCAAATTTTTTTGCAATTTCTTTTTCTGTATCAGAAAGCAAGATGAAGGGTACTTTCATCTTTTCACCAAACTTTTTGTGTGATTCTTCGCCATCTGGACTTATTCCAATTATTTCTATGCCAGTGTTTTTGAATTTCTTATAATCGCGAACAAATTCCTCAGCCTCTATAGTGCATCCAGGAGTAAAGTCCTTTGGATAAAAATATACCACATACTTTTTTCCTTTCATATCTGATTTTTTAACAAGCTCTCCTTGTGTGTTTTTTAAGCTAAAATCAGGAACTTCATCTCCCACCGTAAGCATAATTTGGATTTACTATGAATCCATACTTATTTTTTCTGAATATTCGAATGTTTTATATGGTATATGATTTGGTCTGAATGAATAATGGCAAATCCTAGAGCTTGGTTTGCAGAAGCAATAGCAACATATGCTTTGGTATTTTTTGGTCCATTGGCAATAATACTTGCTGCAGCAGTCTATGGAACAGGACTTTCAACTCAAGCAATAGTTATGATCTCACTAGCTCATGGTGCTGCAATAGGATTAATGGTTTATACATTTGGTCACGTTTCTGGGGCTCACATAAATCCCGCTGTTACGATTGCAATGCTAGTTACAAGAAAAATTGGTATCAAAGATGGTATAGCATATATCATTTTTCAAATTATTGGCGCTATCGCTGCCGCCGCTTCTCTTAAAGCAATTCTTCCCGATCTCGGAGCTAAGGTACATTTTGGGACTCAGGGCGGTCCAAGTGCATTGTTAAATTATAATGTAGTATCTGGTCTTGCAGTTGAGATTGTTTTGACATTCTTTTTGGTTACAGTGATCTTCATGACGGCAGTACATAAAAAAGCGCCCGCTGGAATGTATGGTCTTGCAATCGGTGGAATGATATTTTTGATTCATCTTGTGGGTTTTCCACTTACTGGTGCATCCTTAAAACCTGCACGTAATTTTGGTCCCGCAATAATTTCTGGATTTTGGGACTATCACTGGATTTACTGGGTTGGTCCCATAATTGGAGCCGTGATTGCAGCACTAATCATGAATTATGTCTTTGTCACAAAAGCAGAACAACAAACTGCATAAAATCAAAAATATTGAACTTTTCCTGCGATGTCAATCTCTCATACAGCATCAAAACTTTCAGAATCTTTGAGTCATTCTAGTTTTTGCAGTAAATGCAATGATGCCAATAATTGCAAATAAGAAGACTAGTGATACCAATGATCCAAATTCAGGTACTGTTTGAAAACTGACGACTTCGCCCTTGGGGCCTGTCCATGTAGAGGGATCTGCTCCTGGCAGGCCAATTCCATTTAGTGTTACCTGGATGTTTAGAGGATTTGATGAGATCAAGTTACCGCCAGTTTGTGTATCCATGCCTGTATGTGTGTGGCCGGCATTATTAGATAAGAGACTAGTTCCATCCTGTGTTACTGAAATTGCGTAATTTTGATGTTGAATAAGGTTGCCTTTGGCATCTGTAAAAGTGATTGTCACTGATAATGGCGTCCCACTTGTTGGCGAAGCAGGAGAATAAGTTACTGTAACCTGTTCTGAACCATCCTTTGACATTCCCTTTATCATGGACATTACTGGAAGGTTTCCTACAGAACTGGTTTGCATACCGCCTAGGCTTACCCCTCCACCAGTGTTTGGGGGTTGAACATCTTGATATTGGCCAAAAACTGGAGTTGATATCATTATAGCAAGAGTAACAATAAACGATAAGACTAGTAATTTAGATCTCAATATCTCACTTACGCAAATAAATTATAAAAATATGATCCAATTCTAAAAACAACATAAAATTTTAGCTAAAACTGCAGAATTCCGTTCTCTTTCAAATATTGAATACTTGTCGCAAATTCTCCTTCAGTGATGGATCCGTCAAGCCACCACGTTATATTTTTTTTAAACCATGAATGCTTTACCACATGTCCGTTAAATTCATGGTTC
>CAZHDX010000199.1:0-2223 GCA_964531195.1 uncultured Nitrosopumilaceae archaeon | reverse complement strand
TAGAAGAGTTTGCTTATCAAAAGCAGATTTCTGAATTTCTGGAGAAGATAGCTGCATGAATAAAATAATTTATCAAAATATGGAACTAGGCTAAATTTAGATCCTTTTTGTCTGATAAAATCCTGCTATCTAATAATGGAAGGATTTGTTTTTGTGCGCCGGGATCGGTTATTAGGTCATCGGCGGAACTTCCCCCAGTAGAACCGTCAGTCATTGTTCGTAATTGCATCAGCGTGTTTAATGAATCCCTAATATCATGCTCCTGCTGGTAAATTATTACACCATTTGATTCTGATACTAGCATACCATGAAGGATTGATTTAGTATCCTCTACAGTTTGATTTTTGGTAAATGCTGAATCAGGCAGGCTCTGTATGCTGGAATCAAGAGAAATTATCGCTGCAATTTTTGTCCATGTCACATCGTCGGCAGTAATCTCAGAAGTGCCTGCATTTTTAAATTGACCCCAGCTTCTGTCAACTAGTGGCAGAACACTTACTAGTTTTACACAGACAGGAGAGCTGGTCTCTTTTTTAACGATTAGCTTGAATCCAATTTTGCACTGCACGTGGTTTATGTCTGTTCCAGACTTCAGCTGTTTTAGCGGAGGTAGCAGTGATTGTGAAGTTTGCCCAAAAACATAGCCTGTCATAGTTGATAGGATTAGAAAAACAAGAAGAACTCCAAGTATGCTTTTCATTAAATAAGAATAGGCACTTTTGCATATAAAGTACTGGATTCAAAGACCAGTTTGATATTTGAATTAAGATTATCCATTCAGATTAAAAATGATCTAATTCGCCTGGAATAGGTTTTGTATGTCTACGTAAAAGATGAACCTCCAGTCCTTCTCTGGAATAGAACTCTAAATTACATTCCTTGCAAGAATATGTCATTTGCTTAGTTGAATTGTTTTTGATTTAATGGATCTGATTGAAATGTTGTTATGTCGGAATCAAATCTCATCCTTTTCAAAACAATTCATTGAAATAAGATTAACTGCCTATTTTTCGTCATATTCGATATCGCCACTTTTACACTTTGGACACAGAGGTGTGTCCGTTATTACGTAAAGAACTTCTTCCTTACATTTGTGACATTTAAAATTCCATAATCTGTAGATAGACAAGGGATCAACAAGATCGTAGCGGCGAGTTAAAGGTAGTTGGTAATTCTATAATCAGATTCTTTTAACATATATTGAATTTCTCCTGACTTGAAACATGAAATCTGCCCAAAAAACTGATGAGGATCCTAATGACTTTCAACTAAACAAATTCCAAATTAAAGAAATGATAAGGCTTGCAGGATTTAGAAGAAATGATGTGTTCGTTGATCTTGGTTCAGGTAATGGAGGTGTGGTAATCGAGGTTGTAAAAAATACTCCAATCAGAAAGGCAATCGGAATTGAAAAGAGAAACTGGTATTATAACAAGGCCCGAAAAAATGCATTTCAAAAAATTCACAAAGTAAAAGATCTTGAACGAATCGATTTTTGGAAGGGTTCCTATTATAATGATGACATGGATGACAAAAACTATCTATTCAATTTGAAGGAAGCTACCGTGGTTTTTGCAAGCATAGTTGAAGGTGAAGATGATATGGATTTTTACAAAGATCGACTAGATTGGAAAAAGGTTCGCATAATAAAAAAGGACATTCCGTTGGTAGGAGTCGAGTCTATTTCGAATCGAACGGATCCAGATTGCTGGTTTTTTCTAATGAAATTCCCTTTTAAAAGAGTCAGATTAGATGATTGGATAAAAAGTGTCTCAAATGATTTTGATACATTAGATGACCTTTATGGTTACTATTATGGACAATGGTATAATAGAATAATCCAATTAGGAGAGAGTGAAGCAAAAGCTAGAAAGGAAGCAACATCTCATCTGTTAAATTTAGAGACCTTGGTTACTGAAAAATTCTGAATTGCAATTCTTAAACGATGGAATTAGAACATTCCTAATTAACTCAGAACTAGCAAAATTTGCTAGAATATCTTTAAGATAAATTCGAACGTAATGATTGTGTGAAAAAAAGAATCATTACGATGTTAGTGATTGGAATTGTGATAACTATTGTATCAACGGATTTGATAATTGACGCACTAATACCTATCAAATCTCTTGCTTTCACCTATCGACTGATAACCAATATCGGCATAGTTGCAACATCTGGAATAATCTACTGGTTGAAGAAATGACAGGTAAACAAAACCCTTGA
>CAZHDX010000198.1:0-2235 GCA_964531195.1 uncultured Nitrosopumilaceae archaeon | reverse complement strand
TAGGAGGTTTAATAGGATTATATGGGCTTCTTTTGTGGAATTGCATTTGGTATAGTGTGGAAGTAGGGATTGTTTTTGATGGAGGTGGGGTGGTAGATATTTGATAATGTTGTGATAAGATTTACACTTCTTGATGATGTTTGTTACCTTTGCTTTGGGGGTTTTGATCTTATGAAGGTAATCTTCTAGGATGTTTGGTGGGATGGTGGATAGAGGGATACCCTTTTTTGCAAGTTTTTCGGTTAGGGATTTGGTTCGGGTTTTACAGTCATTGTACGCTTGAATTTCTTGATGCACTTGCTTAAGTTTACTTATGCGAACAACATCATCGATTTTATACAAACGCATAAGTGCAGCAGTACGATAAACAGGATTCATTTTGTACATCGGTTCAAAACATATTAAATCAGCATCAGTCATTTTATACTTCTGTTTTGCATCAGTAATTGTAATGCGATCCCTAACTTCCGCCATTTTAATTGAATTTAAAGATTTTAAATAATGTTTTTTAAACTCCAAAAAATTTTTTGTTTTGAGTTTGGGGGTTGGTTGGGGGTTGTAAAGGGGAATGAGTGTTGATGAAGAATTGAATGAAGAAAGTTTTTCATTTTTACCAAATTTCATTAAAGATAACAATGTAATTATCGTTGATAAAAAGAATACTTCAACATCAGATCTTATCCAAATTATTATTGAAAAACATGGTCCATCTGGTGCATTTTATGTTGTAGATATTGGTAAAATTTTACATAGAGTTCAATTATGGAAAAGATTATTTCCTGGTATTGAACCATTTTATGCAGTTAAAAGTAACCCTTCCCCAGTTATGTGTGAATTACTTGGTTTGTGTGGGTTGTCTTTTGATGTTGCTAGCATGGCAGAGATCAATATAGTAAAAGATAAAGTTCAAAATATGAATAAAATTATTTATGCACATCCAATTAAACCAATTGATTCTATTACATATGCACGTACAGTAGATGTTGATTTGTTAGTTGTTGATTCTGAACACGAATTGTATAAAATCAAATTATATCATCCTCATAGTAAAATACTTATAAGACTTAAAGTTGACGATGAAGGTGCTGAGTGCCGATTTTCTGAAAAATTTGGAATTGATAAAAATGAAATTGAAAACATTTTAGATCTATCTAGCAGAATGAATTTGAATGTTATAGGTACCTCTATGCACATTGGCAGTAACGCAAAAAATCCAAAACAATACTACAATGCCATTGAAACGGTAAAATTTGCGTTTGAAATCGCTACAAAAAAGGAATTTAAATTTAATACTATAGATATCGGTGGTGGATTTAGTGGAAATGATGATGAAAAAATTATGAATTTATTAGTCGAATCAAGAAATGAAATTTATAAAGGTCTAAAAGATTTTTTTGGATATGATGGAGAATCAGAATCAGACCTAACGATTATAAGCGAACCAGGAAGATTTTTCAGTACTAACTCTCATACACTAGTATTAAATGTTATAGGTAAAAAAATTAAAATTGATAAAGAAACTGGTGAAAAGAGTCAAACTATATATTTAAATGATGGACTTTATGGTAGCTTTTCAGCAATTACTTATGATTACCAAAAACCTCAAATAATTCCATACAATAACGATGATATACAAAAATATAAAACCAAGGTCGAGGGGTGTTCTTGTGATTCTAGGGATCTAATTTGTGCTTCCACAATTCTTCCAGAACTCGAAATATCCGATCTAGTGTATATAGAAGAGTTCGGGAGTTATTCTATAGCGAGCAGTAGTAATTTTAACGGTTTCTCGGTAAAAAATTTCTATTATGTTCTAGGTACTTGATTCAATTTAATTTCTGGAGTATGAGTAAATGAGTACTGTTGCGATACCACCGTTGATTCCTCCATCTGTCGATTTCTCTAGTGCACAGATCCAAAAGTTAAAAGTGGATGAGGACATCATTCTTGTTGGTGATATTACTTGTAATTCTCTTACTACTGTTGCTTCTGTTGAAGTAGGAAATGGGCTAGTTGTAGATGCAGGAGGAGCCTCGATCATCGGTGCAGTTGCTGTGACCGGTGCGATCAGCGCTTCAACTACTTTGACAGCTGGAACCGGACTAGTTGTGTCATCAGGAGGAGCTTCTATAGTGGGGAATTCGACTGTAACCGGTTCGTTTGCTGCTAGCACAACTTTGACAGCTGGAACGGGTATTGTATGTACCAGTGGAAATATCTCGACTTCAAGTGGAA
>CAZHDX010000197.1:0-2256 GCA_964531195.1 uncultured Nitrosopumilaceae archaeon | reverse complement strand
TGTTAATAGTGATAGACTAGTTATTTTACGTAATGTTTCGTTGTACATAGTTATTGTAATTTTTGGTCGAAATCAAATATATAAGCATAATGGACAATTTGTTCACTTTTACTGTCTATCTAATTTTATTTCTATTTTTTGATACTATTTTGTAAATAATCTCATGAGAACGATATAATTTTTTCAATCTCACTGATTTTAGTCTGATCTGCATAATATTAGATAGAATTTAGGCATCAATTAGGGTTTTATAAAGTTCAACTGCAGATTTTTCATCTTTTTGTCCTACTATGACTGCCGACCCATGTTTTAGAAAGCTAACAAATGTGGTATCAGATATAATTGAGAGGCCAAGTTCCCCTTGATTTTGTATCTTAAATCCATTTTTTGCCGCAGCATTTGTTATCTTTTCCACTTTGAGATCAAGCATGCTAGTGGGGGTAATAGAAAAGGTACGCTTGCCCCTGTTTCTTCCACAAAGCTCCTCTACTATCAATTCTTCTTTGGGTAACTCTTGCGATTTTCCCGTTCCACAGACTGGACATTCTTCTATTTTTTTAAATGTGCTAGTGTTAAACTCCAAGTTATCCAAGTCAACATACAGCAATTTGTTTGCAAGAGTGGGTTCACGTCCAATAATTATCTTGACTGCTTCAGCAACTTCGATTCCACCAACGATAGAAAGAATTGATGGATGCACACCTTCTGTACTGCAAGTTGGCATAGAGTTTTCGTCAAGTGCTGGAAACAAACAGTGGTAACATGCAGTTTTTTGCGGTAAAATTGTAAATACTTGACCTGACACTCCCACTGCAGCTCCTGTTACAAATGGAATCTTTTTTTTAACACATGCCTTGTTTAGTGAATATCGTGCATTGACACTGTCTAGTGCATCAATGACGACATCACAACCATCTATAATGTCAAAGGCAGTAAAATCATTTACAGAGACAGGTAGTGCCTCTATTAAAACATCCGAATTCATTTTTTTTAATTTCTTTGCAGCAGCTTCTACTTTTATCTGTCCGACATCAGATTCGTCAAACATTGTCTGTCTATGCAAGTTAGATAATTCAATTACATCTCTATCAACAATTCGAACCATTCCAATTCCCATTGCAACAAGTCTTGACGCAATGGGATTGCCTAGTCCTCCTACTCCAACAATGCAAACTTTGGCATTTTTTAGTTTCAGCTGTCCTTCATATCCAATCTCTTCAAGCATTACTTGGCGCGAATATCTATCCAGATCTTTGCTTGAAAGCTCTGATCCTCCAGCTACTGCAGGAAGTATGTACACCTCATCTCCATCTTTTAGTTGTGTTTGCATCCCACCAGAAAATCTTGCATTTTTTCCATTGATGTATATGTTTATCAGAGATCTTGGAGTGCCATCTGGATTTAGGACACGTCTCTGAAATTCATCTCCCATTATTCCGGAGATTTTTGAGAATGCGTCAGATAAAGTGTCTGCTGAAATGTCAGTTTTTTTTTCTCCTCCACCCTTGTTTAGTACTGATGGAATTGTGAATTTTATACTTGCCAATTATCTCACCAGTGTAGAAATTTTTGCAACGTCAGCTTGGATTGTATCGGGTTTTGATAAAACTTCCATTAAAACTTCAGTTGTCTTTAGTCCATTTCCTGTAACATAACAAATAGTTGAATCATTTCTATCAATTTTGCCAGATTCAACCATCTTTTTTAAGACGGCGACTGAAACACCACCAGCTGGTTCTGTAAAGATTCCCTCTGTTTTTGCCAGCAATAAAATGGCATCAAGTATTTCCTTGTTTGATGATTCTCTGGCCTCTCCGTTATACTGTTTTAGTCTTTTTAATACATATCTACCATCTCCAGGATCTCCTATTGCCAGGCTTTTTGCAATTGTATCTGGAATTTCTACTGGGGTGACATCAGAATTTTTTTTCAAGAAAGCATCAACAATTGGTGCACAGCCCTGTGGTTGTGCTGCAATCATATGCATTCCAGAGACACTATTTATGAAAGAAAGCGATTCTAGCTCTTCAAATCCTTTACAAATCGCATTTAACATTGCACCACTACCTACTGGTACAACAAGATGATCAGGGACATTCCAGTCCAGCTGTTCTGCAACCTCAAATGCCAATGTCTTTGATCCTTCAACATAATAGGAACGCATGTTTATGTTTACAATTCCAATTCCTTTGCTGTCTCCAATTTGTGCTGCAATTCTGTTTGCATCATCATAAGTACCATCAACTGCAATGAAAT
>CAZHDX010000196.1:0-2304 GCA_964531195.1 uncultured Nitrosopumilaceae archaeon | reverse complement strand
ATTAATGTTTCAACAAAATCATTTGCACCCCACATTAGCAAGAGCTGTGACATATTCCCACCCTCCTTAACCCATGAGGTCTGAATATTGTTGATGTGATTATTCATCATTATGCTAGCAACTGCATGCATTAACAGTACATCATTACCATTAGCCCCGTTTTTCATTCTCCCGTGTAGATTATTTTTATACATTGGAGCTTCAGAATGGATAAAATTCAGCGGAACAAACTCTGTAAAACCTCCTGTTTCTTTTTGAATCTCACGGATAAGACCCATATGACTAGCTCTTTCTTCTGGTGTTTCCAAGTGTCCAAACATGATAGTTGATGTTGACGGAATTCCTACATTATGTGCAGTTTTAATTACTTCTATCCAGTTTTTGACACTTATCCTTCCAGGGGAAATTTTGTCACGCAGCTTTTGATCTAAAATTTCTGCAGCTGTTCCTGGTAACGAATTAACTCCAGCTTCTTTTAATCGTGAAAGATATTCTCTAATTGAAATATTTGATCTTGTTGCACCATAGAGTACTTCTTCTGGAGAAAATCCGTGAATGTGAATATCAGGTAATTCTTTTTTTATTGCTCTGCATATTTTCTCATAATTGTCGCCCTCCATGTCTGGCGGAAGTCCAGCTTGAACACAAACTTCAGTTGCACCAAGGGATCTTGCTTCCTTTGCACGTCTCACGATTTCTTCTATTGGTAAAAAGTATCCCTCTTCCTCTCTAAAATCTCGACTAAATGCACAAAATCCACATTGTTTGATGCATACATTTGTGAAGTTGATATTTCTATTTACCACATAGGTTACAATATTTCCAGTTCTTCTTTTTCTTAATTCATCAGCAACCATGCCTATTAGTTGAAAATCTATTCCTTTTGCGTAGAACAATTGTGTTGCTTCTTTTACTGAAATTTCTTTTTCAGAAAGTGATCTCTCTAAAGTTTCTGCTATGAGTGGCTCTGCACTTTTTAGCAGAGAATCAAATAAAGATCCTTGTATGCTCATTTCAGATACTCCTGTCGAACATATCCCTCCGAGTCTGTGATTTTTAAAACCCTTTCGTTAAGATCCTTGTTCACAAGTGAAAAATATTCGGGATATACCGGGAGCCTTGCTCTCAACGTAAACCCTGCATCAGAAGAATTTTTTGCAACTGTATCTATTTGTGGCCAAGAAAATTCAGGATTCACATAATCGGGAGTAAGCGGGGAAATTCCACCCCAATCATTGATTCCAACAGACAGAAAACTTGCATAGGAATCAGGTGAAAGATTTGGAGGAATCTGTATGTTCATCTCGGGCATGATGGTTCTTGCAAGAGCTACCATTGTTTTGAAATATTTCTCATTTGGGGACAAGATGTTTTTCATTTTGGTATCTGGTTTTGGTTGAAAATTCTGTAAAATAATTTCTTGTATGTTGCTATAATTTTTATGGATTTCTTTGATGGTGTAGATTGAATCAATTATTTCAAAAGGTGTTTCGCCAATTCCGATAAGAATTCCTGTAGTCATTGGAATTCCAAGTTCTCCTGCATCATTGAGCACACGTACTCTTGCTTTAGGATGCTTGCTTGGAGCATTTTCATGAGGCATACCTTTTTGCGAGAGCCGTACACTTGAATTTTCAAGCATTAAACCAAGACTTACATTAGTTTTTTTCAGATCATTCATCTCAGATTTTGTAAGATTTCCTGCATTCGTATGAGGGAAAAGTCCTGCATCTAATGCAATTTCAGATGCGTGGATCAAATATTCAACAGTACTTGTAAAGCCATTTTCTTTTAGCCAAGTTTTTGCGCTGTCGTATTTTTGCTCTGGCCTCTCTCCAGTTACAAACAATGCTTCTGTGCACTTGTATTTTTTTCCTAGATTAGCAAGATCTTTTACATCATTTTTTGATAACATGGAAATTTTTGATTGATTTGGTTCCGATTTATAGGTGCAATATGAGCAGGTGTCGCGACAGAGATTGACTAAATTAAAAAAAACCTTCCTTGAATATGTGACATTAGTTCCTTTTTTTTTACTTCTTAATATTTGGGCTGTATTGTAAAGCTGAGCAGGATTATGCTGCGATTCTTCATAAATTTGATATGCCTCATTTTTGGAAATCTCTTTTCCTTCCAAAGTCTTGTTTAATGTTTCAGAAATTAATGTTACGTTGCTCAATAACTCAAATAGCTAAAGTGGTGATATTTATGCTTGTATTACTCTTGATTCTGGTTTGGTCTTTCTTCTAATGTTAAATCAAAGTTACTGGAATGATAATTTCTAATTATTTGCAAAGTTATCTT
>CAZHDX010000195.1:0-2319 GCA_964531195.1 uncultured Nitrosopumilaceae archaeon | reverse complement strand
ATTCATATCTGTGATTATTATAGGTATGTCAATACCATTTTCTACTATTTCCTTTTTTGCTATTGGTTCAAGTCTTTTCATCCCAAACATTCCAGCAATTCTAGCTTCATTATATGAGAGTTGTTTAATGTTTTCTAGTTCTACTTTTACAATTTTTGGATCTGCGGAAAGAACATTATTGTCTTTTTCAAAATCAATTTTGGTGATGTATTTTTTGCTAAACAAAATTCCAAGATCTGCAGCAGTTCTATCAGAGCCACCTCGTTCATAGGTAGATTCCAGATTGTCGGTAGTTTTTCCAATGAATCCTCCAATAGACAATACTTCATTTTTTTCCAATAATGTTTCAATTGCATCTATCTTTTGCGAAGATTCTACTACAAGAAAATTGGCAGATTCAATATTTTTATCAGTTATGATAGGCCAAATATCAAATCCGATTACATCTGATTTGATTCCTGAACTTTTTAGAACATAATCCATTACATGTGACATGAGTATTTCTCCCGAATAAGCAAGAACCCGAGATCTTATTTCATCTACAAATTCTTTTTTTTGAACCGTTTCTTTGAGTGCGTTTGATGACATATCCAGAAAGGAATTGATCTTGGTTTTACAATCATTTTCATATTTTTTATCTACGTATGCAAGTATTTTCTGATAGGGTTTTTTTAATTCCTCAATGTCAACTGAATGTCCATCTTGTGCCTTTTGACCAATTCCTAATGCAATATCTGTAAGAGATCTCTGTTTTCCATTTTGTTCGGTCAGGGGAGCAGAAAATACTGCAATTACTTTGGAATTTTTTTTCAATTCATTAATTCTGCTAATAATAACTGGAATTAGCTTACCATCAATTCCTATTGCGCTTCCTCCAAACTTGGCGATTACGAGATTTTTCAAAACTCAATAATAACTCTTAAAATCCTTGTATAAAGTTTGGGTAAAATGGAAAATTCTTCAAATATATCATTACATCCCAAATTACATTAATTGATGAAATTTTGTAATGGCATTAATTCTTTAAATTACCATTCTTCGTTTCCTTCTCTATGAAAGAGCAAGGAAAAATTTGGATGAACGGCAATCTTGTGCCATTTAAGGATGCCAAAGTGCATGTTCTCACTCATGCATTGCATTATTCGACAGCAGTATTTGAGGGAATTAGGTGTTATAACACTCCAAAAGGTTCAATGATTTTCAGATTACAAGAACACATTGATAGATTATTCAAATCTGCAAAAATGTATTCGATGAAATTACCTTACTCAAAAAATGAAATTTCAGACGCTATAATAAGAACAGTAAAGGCAAGTAAATTAAAAGAATGTTACATCAGACCGATAGCATACTATGGCTATGGTGTACTTGGATTAACTCCCACTCCAAATAAAATAGATCTTGCAATTGCTTGTTGGGAATGGAAACTTGGTGAATCAAGTGCTGGAAAGACGCACGGTGCAAGATGTAAGGTTTCTAGTTGGTTAAGAATAGATTCTAGATCCCAACCGATGCAGGCAAAGGCTTCATCGAATTACGCAAATGCAGCACTTGCAAGAATAGAGGCACTAAAGGATGGTTATGACGAGGCTATAATGTTAAATTATTATGGTAAGGTGGCAGAAGGAAGTGCAGAAAATATTTTTCTTGTAAACAATGCAGAGATATCTACTCCTCCATTAAGTGCTGGCATACTAAATGGAATTACAAGAGATAGTGTCATAAAAATTGCAACAGCTTATGAAATCCCAGTAACAGAGACTAATATCGATAGAGAGGATCTATATGTTGCTAATGAAGTATTTATGACCGGAACTGCAGCTGAAGTAAAATCAGTAACAGAGATAGATAATATCGTAATAGGGAATGGTAAACCAGGTAAAATCACAAGAAATCTTCAAAGCAGCTTTTTAGACGTAGCAATGGGGAAGGATAAGCGATTTTCTGAATGGCTAACGCCGATTTAATTTTGTACTATGCAAGCTTATGAAAATCTAATCTGAAAGATTCAATTACAACACTAATAACATCATGTTTATGGTATTATCTATGATTGATCAACATAAACCAAAATGCTATATCTGTAATGGGACTTTTGAAAATATTGACCAATTGAGAGAGCATCAACAAGAGACACATAAGGAATTTATAGAATATCACAAAAATAGACATGGTAATTCTCCTGCTCCTGGAGATGTATCAGTATTTTAAAATCTTGAGAGATTTTTATGAAAACAAATTATCAAAATGATTCTACAAAAACTATTTGTTGGTTTTGTAAAAAAGGTAGACATGATGAATGTATGAAAAAAATTCCTA
>CAZHDX010000194.1:0-2347 GCA_964531195.1 uncultured Nitrosopumilaceae archaeon | reverse complement strand
TAATTTAAATATGAATTCTAAACCAAATTGATGGTGCAAGCCCAGGTCAGATCTGAATCAACGAAACCAGAAACAAAAAGAAAGTTTGATGTAATAATTATTGGAGCAGGACCTGCAGGATATACAGCGTCCATATACACGTCACGTGCAAAGCGTGACACTTTGATAATATCAGGTGTGTTGCCAGGCGGTCAATTAATGCTTACAACAGATGTTGAAAACTATCCGGGATTTTCAAATGGGGTTTTAGGTCCTGAGCTCATGACATCAATGAAAGAGCAAGCAGCAAAAATGGGAACTACAATCATTGACGATGAGGTGGTCAACGTAGATTTTAAACACAAACCATTCAAGGTTTTAACTCATTCCGAGGAGTATGAAGCAAATGCTGTCATTATCTGCACCGGTGCAAGCCCAAGAAAAATTGGTGCTAAAGGAGAACAGGAATTTAGTGCAAAAGGAGTGTCTTATTGCGCTACATGCGATGGGCCATTTTTTAAAAATCAAAACATAATCGTTGCTGGAGGAGGTGATTCAGCAATAGAAGAAGCTACATTTTTGACAAAATTCGGGAGTTCTGTTCATTTGGTACATAGAAGAGATTCGCTTCGAGCAAGCAAAATCATGCAAGAACGTGCTTTCAATAATCAAAAGATAAAATTCCATTGGAATAAAATTATTGAAGAAATTACAGGAGCAGAAAAGGTAAATCAAGTAATTATTGAAGACGTAACCACTAATGAAAAACAAGCTCTAGATGCAGGTGCAGTTTTTATTGCGATAGGACATGATCCTAATACAAAATTGTTCAAGAATCAAATAGAGCTTGATGACCAAGGATACATTGTTTTAAAGGATCATACTAGAACTAGTGTTGATGGAGTTTTTGCCGCAGGAGATGTTCATGATCATCGATACAGACAGGCAATTACCGCAGCAGGATTTGGTTGCATGGCTGCAATAGATGTAGACAAATATCTAGCAGAGAATAAAAAATAATTCCAGAGGATAGCTGCAACAATAATAATTAAAACTAACAAAAGATGACTATTTTTTGTTCTCAAGCTTCCCTATAGATATTTTCCAGTAATTATTTCACTTTTTTTATGGTGAACTCTATATCTTTATCATTTTTTTTTAGTTCTAAGAGTTGATGACCATTTCTATTTACCCATCGTGAAATGTCATCTTCAGATGCAGGATCATCAGCTATCACTTTAAGGACGTTTCCTACCATCAATCTTTCGATCTCTATTTTTGTTCTGAATACAGGTTCCGGACAGAACAATCCGCGCACATCGATTACCTTAGATGGTCCTAAATCTGAAATTTCAAATCACCTTTTAATTAATGATGGCCTGATTGATATTAAAATCTATTCTTCCGTTCACAAATTTTTATTAAATTAATATCATAGGTAAAATTGCTTTCAAATTGCGTTCATATAAAATTGTGTAATCATGGTTTTTGAAATTTATTTTATTAGAAAGCCTTCCTGATAAATGCACAGCTATTTTATAGACAATTGTCCACATCATACCGTTCGGATTTGATTCAAATTTTTTTATCAAGTAAGAACAGAGTCCAGTCATATGTGGGTGTGTTTGTTGAAAATATTTTATAATATCCTCTTTTGAATTTGCAATTTTATATTTTGCATGTTCTATCATTTCTTTACTTGTAATATATCCTGTTTTTCCGATAGAGATTTTTCCCTTTTTCATTGCAGATAGAATATCATCTAATTTGTTTTCACAGTGGAATAGGTTAATGCACCTACCAAGGGTTGTCACTACATGAGAGTCACTTCCGACTACTTCTACCATATTAGTATTTTTTGCAAAATAGGATGCACGTAGGTTAGAATATCGGTCTACATTATTACTATTAAAGACTTCAATCAGATCACAAAGATTCGCGTGTTCACGTACACCATTACTTAGGGCGAAAGGATGAGGAGCACACGATATCGCACCTTGAGATTTGATTTTATCAAGTGTTTCTTCAAGAGTTTGACCTGGTTTTATTGTTTCAGAAATACCAAATCCGATGACATGTATGCCAGTATTGGTGGTAACTTCTTCTGCAGGATATACTTGAAGATCTTTATACTTTTCATGACTCTTTTTGTATTCAACCAAGTCTGAGAAGCCATCCAAAGTATTGTGGTTTGTAATAAAAAATGCATCCAATCCTATTTTGTGTGCCTGTTCAATTTGTTCTGGTATAGTTATACCACAATCATATGAAGTTTCATGAATACCAAGTTGAAAATTAGAGAATCGATTATTGCAATGCAATTCCACCTTTAAAATGTTAAACTTTTATTCGTACTCCTTAGCATTGA
>CAZHDX010000193.1:0-2359 GCA_964531195.1 uncultured Nitrosopumilaceae archaeon | reverse complement strand
GTTAATCCATCTAATATTATTACAATCTCTGCAAACTATGTAGGTGATTCTTATCATTCAAGCAGCTCTGGTGCATCTGCTTTATCTCAGTCAACTCCGACTCCGTCACCATCTACTACAGTGCCTAATCCGACAACAGTACCACCAACAACAGTACCCCCAACAACTACACCTACTCAACAAGAGGGAAACTCAGGAAGCAACGTACCTGAATTTCCAGTCGCTTCGATTATTTTACTAATTACTATGGCATCCTTAGTTGTATTTTATAAAATAAAACCAATCATAATCTAACAATCTGCAAAAGTATGTTGAAAAAAATCATGACAGACGATAAACATTAAATGACATTTTTGGAAAATCCGGGAGCTGGGACTGGTATTGGTTCTGGTGAAGGAGGCGGTGATTGTGGTGGTGTTGAGGGCGGTATGGGTGTTTGTATGTGTAGTGGCTCATGTGATGATTCAGGTGTATGTGATGGTGTTGGTGGAGGAGAGATTTGACCACTATGCGTGCAGGAACATAACCCTCCTGATAGTTCTGAAATCAGTTTACATGATGTAACATCGGCAGGTCCTGCTCTTGCTGGCAAACCAAGAGAAAGACAACATTCGTCACCTCTCTTCGAGGGTAAACAAGGTGCGCCAATATGTGTGTGGGTTGTAATCTATAACACTTCCTTTAATGCATCACTAAAATATTTTTTCCAAAAATTTAGCTTCTTGGCTCCAAAAATATAGAGATAGTTTTTGTAACGGATCCATTAGTTATGGTAATATTCCAGTTTCCAGTTTCATACGAAGATGAAGTAGAGAAAAATACACTATACGAACCATCGGCAATTGTGGAAACTGTGCTACCATATGTAGTTCCAGAGGTGCTTTTCAAAATGGCAGTGACAGTACTGTACGGATTGCCGGCACCTGAGATGCGAATCTGTTCTCCTTTAAGATAAATCGTCTTGTCAGTTTGAGCGGTAAATGTAGTAGAACTTATACTGCTAGTTCCAACATAAAATGAAAATCCTTTGCCTTGTCCTTGATTGGTTACGTTGAGATTCCAATATCCGGTCTCATAAGATTGTGAATTAAATGAGAGTTGGTAAGAGCCATCTGATCTTGTATTGGTAGAAGCGATGTACGCCTTTCCAGATGGACTAGTTAATACAGCATCAACAGTAGTGAAGGGAGTGGCTACTCCTGAGATCTGAATCGTTTCTCCTCCGGAATAAAACATCTTGTTTGATTGGACTGTAAATCCAGCAGGGCTTGTTGCGCCATCTGCTGCCATGTAGAAGGAAAATAATCCTTTTCTTTGTCCATCATTTGTTACACCAAGTGACCAATATCCTGTTTCAAATGATAATGAAGTAGCAAAGTAGAGTTGGTATGCCCCATTAGAGCTAGTCGTTGTAGCAGTAGAGTATGATCTTCCAGATGGGCTAGTAAATATTGCATTAACAGTGGTCAAAGGTTTGCCTATTCCGGAGACTTGAACCTGCTCTCCTCTGAGATAAATTGTCTTATCGATTGTGGCAGTTAATGGATAAACGTAATCTAATGTGGGAGGATTTTGGTTTACTGCAGAGACTATAATTGGTTGAGAAGATGAAGACTTATCTGAGATTATTTTTATTTTGTAAAATCCAGGAGTCAAGTTACTAGGAATTGGCATGTTGTATGTTAGCTTTCCAGATGAATCTGGTCTCGTCTGGGCTTGCGTAATTACATTTCCAGCACTATCAAGCAATTGTATTTGAGCAGCTTTTTGTGGATCAAGTCCTGCCGCAATTAAATAGATTGTGTCACTTTGAAAATAAGAAGATCTGTCAAGCACAATTACAGGACTTGACACTGTAGTAGCTTGTTGTGCTTGGGTTAGTTTTGTTTCTAGATCAGATAATTTTCCTTTAATGTCAGAAATATCGCTTTTTAATGTACCTAGTGAAGATATGCTGTTATTTATTGAACTAATTTGTGGCTGTAGTGTTCCAATTTGTGATGAATAATTTTGTGATTGTTCTGGTTTAGCTTGAATTGTTGAATTTAAATTAATTAGACCATACACTGTGGCCGAGGCAATTACAAAAGCCAATATGATTATCGTTGCTGCTACTGATTTCCTCATCGCCTTCATTTTGCTTTCAAAATATTTAGCGATTCCTTCACTTTCATTAGAATCATGGTATAGAAATTCTTTAATAATGGAGTAATAAATTTCCAGAATTATTTTTATATGATTTGTATACTAATTAAAAAATGATCAAACGTACAAAATTGATCTGCACTGATATTTTCTTCTAATGAAAGATACGTACTGCTTAAATTAAATAATTGTGATATTTGAGATTTGTGGAATT
>CAZHDX010000192.1:0-2365 GCA_964531195.1 uncultured Nitrosopumilaceae archaeon | reverse complement strand
AATTAAATGAATTAAATCTAGTTATGATCAAAGTGTATGAAAACGGAAACGGTTTGCGTGCAAATCTCTACTTGACTGGGAAAAATGAATTCGTCATGAGAAATTATCGTGCTTCTGACGCAATAGCACTTGCGTCATTTTATAATGTACCAATCTTAGTAAGAAAAAATCTCCTAAAGGAGAAGATGGAAGCCTAGGTTATTATTTCTTCTAATTTTCCTTCCTGCTGAGCTCGTTTAATTTCCATTGCAATTCTTCTGCCTACGCCAAAAGTAGTTCCATACTTGTATTTTGTGTATGGGCTAGTAGTAGCTAGAATAGGATTTCCTGGCACTCGTAGCGAAACATCATAAACTATTATTTCTAAATCTCGAGTTATTACACTTTGTAATGAAAACGGTCCAATGATTCCAGGAGAGTAAGTCTTTCGCACTGCATCTACAAATCTATCTCCTACACTCAAAATTTTTTCTAAAAGTGATTCTCGCACACTTGCTGGAGTATGACCTACCTCTATGTTTTGGAGTTCAATATCTATTTCAAGTTGCTGCCTAGCTGGAAGTGCATTAAAATCGTGCAGATTGGTTTGTAATCTTCTCTCTACGCCAAGAAAATCTACTTCATCAGAAATAGGGGTATAAAAATAATTGAAATTAAAGTATGTCCCTATAATCAATTCCTCAATGCTAGCAATCTTCAAAGCTTCTCTTGAAATAAGCCCGTGTCGAATTTTTGTCTCAGTTTTGTCTTTGTATTCTGAAAAAGATGAAACGTTAAAGAATGCTCTTTCAAGCTTTCGAGATTTTTCCTGCACTTTAACTATTACGGGTCTGTCAATATCCTTGGGATTTTTGAAGAGTTTTGGGTGTTTTATCTTTGCTTTCTCAAGAAGATAATATTGATTTTTTCTATTTGAACGCTCTTCAGCCTGAAGTAAAGCTCTGTTCCCAAAAATAGGCACTCTGAAATTGTTTTCTACTTCAGAGTATCCAAGATATGCTGTTAGTGCTCTATGCGGTACTATAATTGTGTTGGATGATCTTAATCGTGATTGAATCTTTGAAGAAAGCATGTCTTTGAATCTGTTTACAATTATTATTTCATCCGAAATTCTAGAAAATCGCTTGTATGGAATTTCTCGTCCTTTTTGGCATACTACTAAAGTACGAATATTTTCATCTTTTGCACCATCCATTACTTCAAGTGCAGAATGACTGCCTAGAGCTCCTATCGTCAGATCAGAATATTCACTGACCATTTTCTGAATATCTGATCTTTTAATCATGTGTTGATCTCTTTTTGTGGCTAGAAAAGGGTTTATTATTTTAAATCTTCTTTGTCTTTAAAATCCTTTAGCTCTTTTTCTGCTTCTAATCTTCCTTTTTCAAATTCACCTTTTGCTTTTCCAAATGTTCGAGCCAGCTCTGGAATTTTTTTTGCACCAAAAATTAATGCACCTATAATTATTACAACAATCAGGATTTGTTCATAACCCATATTGTTTACTATGTATCTAACTTAAGATTTAAGTGTTGCAATCTGTTTTGCTCGGCGCTCAGCAAAAATCATTCCTATGAGATATAACCCTAGCATAGGACCTGAAACAAACCACATCGTCACACCGCTTCCATCAGGTGTGATAGCAGCACCTAAAATGACTATGGCAATTATGGCATATCTTATGTTTTTTCTCCAAAAATTATTACTCGTCAAACCTGAGGCAGAGACTGCGTACATTATCAATGGAAGTTGAAATGAAATTCCAAATGACAAAAGAAATTGTAAAACAAAAGTGATAAAATCTACAACGTTGAGAAAAGTTAACAACTCTGATGATTGGCCATATTTGTAAAGGAATTCCAAGATGTATGGCGTAACAAAAAGATATGAGAAGATACATCCTGCTATGAAAAGGCATACTGCCGGAATTGTCATGGATTTGATTGTTCTAATTTCTTTTTTGCCTAATGCCGGAGCTAAAAATCCTGTAAATTCTTTTACTATGACTGGCATTCCAATAATTATACCAAGCAAGACTGCAACATAAAACTGGGCAAAAAAAGCTTGTCCTGGTGCTGTTTGAATTAATTGTACCGTTGGAGGAAGCAATTGGTGTTTCATAGCTACAGTAACTTGTGCAGCCATGTTGTCAAATGGATTAGGACTAGGATAATACAGAGTTATTCCATTGTAAACAAAAGATGTTAAATGAAAACCAAGAATAAAAAAAGTAACTAGTCCTATGGCGATGACCATTCTAAGTATGCGCTTTCTTAGCTCTTCTATGTGCTCTCCAACTTGCTTTAGATCATCCATTGGATGATTAAAGAATAGATAAAACCATATTTATCTACTTGCCAGGAAT
>CAZHDX010000191.1:0-2389 GCA_964531195.1 uncultured Nitrosopumilaceae archaeon | reverse complement strand
TCTAAAATAAAACTAGTTGGAAGAGCAGATAGAGTTGAAGATGATGTAGTAATGATGTTTAGAACTGCAGTAGAACTGCCGGAGATGCCACAAGCAGAGCATTTCATACAATTAAATTCTTATCTACACATGTTTGACAAACCTGAAGGTGTTATAGTTTATTTCGATAATGATGGTAATGAGATGGAGTTTATTGTGCCAAGAAGTGACAAGCTCTTTGGAGAAACCAAACGAAGAGCACGTATTTTGAATACATTGTTGAACAATAATGTGATACCTGCTTTAGAACCATCAACAAAATGCACAAGCTGCGCACACCATGAAAAGTGTTATTATCCATCGGAAGACAAACAAAAATGGGGATTCTGGGCTCGTGGAAAATGGCGTGAGCTAAAACCGAAAGATTCTCTCTTCTAAACTGCTTCTAGACTTTTACCAGATATTAAAACCATCAGGAACTTTCGGTATTCCGATTAATGAACATGTTTCTTTATCTCTAATAACACTAGATCCCTGTGGTACCCATTCATTTGGAGAAACAAAATAGATCTTATTTTGAATCATTAACACAAGATATTTGTAAGTAGAAGCTATATGTTGTTCTGCAAAATTAAGCAAACTTGAAACAGGAATTAAAGTTGAAGGATTCTTGCCTGAGATTAATACTGCATCATCATTTCTCCAAATGGGATATGGTGAATACTTTGAACCCCTCGCTCTAAAAAAAGATGGTTTGAAAGATATCACCAAACATAGCATGAGGAAAAAAATTCCTGAAAGAAAAAAAAGTTGAGCATATTGGTCAATATGAAAATGACTCTGTGTAATAACTCCATATCCTAATCTATTTGCAATCACTGGAGGTAAATTTTGGAGACCTGAATATTTTTCTTGAATATAATACATTCCTGTATAAGTCATTAATGAACCAGTTAACGATAGAAATACAGGAATTGAACCTCGCCAAAAAATACTGAATACAAGTAAAGCTAAAAGTGGTAATATCAGAAAATCTATTTCTTGTCTTACATTAGGATTAATTCCTTCCGCCAATGAAAAAATTACTTGTAAAATTATTAGAAAGAATAATGAAAGTACACTCACCATTCCCCAAAAATTACTTTTTTGTAAAAACCATCCTTGGATCGTGTCAAAAAGTGAAATTCGTTCTCTAAACAAATTCACACTTTTATAGCAGAAACGAAATTATATGCTTTTACTAATTATTTTAACATCTCTGAATCTTCAATTTTATTAAGATATGCTCGTGTCTTGTATGGTTTTGTTTGGTTTTCGTGATAATACAATATCTTCATTCCATACTCAAATGGTTGAATTTCTATGCGATCGGTTGGTTGCACGGAAATCTCAGATTTTTTTAGATATTCAAACAATTCTTCCTTGCTCATTTTTAGAAGCTCATCTAATGGCTTTATTTTTGTAGATCTCAATAAGTTAGAATTATTTTATTCTTATATAAAAGTAAAAAGCAAATACACAGAAAATTTATCACTTGCCATCTCAAACTATAGAGAACAAACATTAAAAATTGAGATTATGTTTTAATCATTAAATATGACATAAGGTGTGCCAAATTGGGTTTGGCCAATTCAGCGATCAAATGGTTTGATGATTTTCTTGGTGTAGGATATCATTTCTATGATGTAAGACCAAAACTTCTCTTGATTTTTGACAAAAGAAAAAAAATTCCTGATGTTTGGAATAAAATTATAAAATATTGGCCAGATGATGAAATAAAAATTAGATTTATTGAAACCAATGATTCTTTTGACTTCATACTTTATTGTGAATCTCGTGTATTGTTGGCAACTTGGGTCTTTTTAAAATCGCTAAAAATCTCTGAAAACTATCAGCGTTTTAAAGAGGATTTTGATGGAGCTGCTAATTTTGGAATTGCATTGTACAAACCAAAAGGCAATTCGTATGAACTTGAAATATTCAAATACAAAAAAAGAATTACAGACGTAAAATTCTTGAAAGAATCTGAACCTGAATCTGAACAGGATTTTATCATTAATAGATCAAGACAGATCTTACGCGGAACAGCAGACAAATAAAATTAGATTGAAAATTTTTTTACTGATTTAAAATAATTCTAAATAAAATCATAGGCGTGATTTTAGCAAATCCACCCAAGCAGTCCAATCTATATTATAAAATAAAAGTGGTTGTCTAATAGGATAGTTAGTTACACTCTTAGCTACACCGAGATCGTATGATTTTTCTTTGCCATCCAAGGAAAATTTTATCCTAAGGAAATTTACTTTTCGTAACGTAATCTGTGTTACATCAATTATTGATTCTAGCGGAATAATCCAACTTTTTGAATTTTCAGATATGTCCTCATCAAGTTGAGTTTCAGAATAGT
>CAZHDX010000190.1:0-2396 GCA_964531195.1 uncultured Nitrosopumilaceae archaeon | reverse complement strand
CGTACCATCTAGTCTACTAGCTCTGTACATCAATTTAGGAATTAGAATGGTTATATATAGCATAGACGGTTTTTTATTATGACGCAAGAAACTCAAGAGATGAGAAGATTAATTTTTGATGAGCTGACAAAAATTGTCGATCCCGAGATTAATGTCTCAATTATGGAACTTGAGCTCATAGACAATATTGATATCGATGGTTCCTCAGTGAAAGTAGATCTACATCTGACTAGCCCTTTTTGTCCAGCTATTTTTGGTTTTAAAATAGCGCAAGATGTCCATGATAATTTGTTGAAAATCAATGGAGTTGATGATGTAAAGCTAAACGTATCTAATCATTTTATGGCAGAAGCTATAAACAACCAAGTTAATGCCAGTCCCAATCCAAAAAAATCCTAGTTTTTATTTTCTGAATCCCAAGAGATATCCACGTAAGAGCTGTATTGCCATTGCCGGATCGACTCCTTTTGGACAGACATGGCTACACGAACCTGCGAAGTGACATCTCCAAATTCCGTGGGCTTTATCTACTATCTTCAATCTCTCTTTTTTGCCCTCATCCCGGCTATCTGCTACGTATCTATAAGCCTGAGCAAGACCTTGCGGTCCAATAAATGAAGTATCAGTAGCCATGGTAGGACAAGATGAATTACACAACCCACATTTTATACAATAAGAAAACTGTAGGTATTTTTCTACTTCCTCTGGTTTTTGTAGGAATTCCTTTTCTGAGGATTCTAATTCTGAATTTTCATTGATTATGTAAGGCTTCATTTTTTTATGATTTTCAAACATTTGTTTAAAATCTGCTACCAAATCTCTAATAATTGGAAAGTTATGCATTGGTTCTACTGTCACAACGTTGGAATTCAATTCAGATATTTTAGTATAGCACGCTAAAGCAGGTTTACCATTAATAATCATCCCACAAGACCCGCATGAAGCTTGTCTACAAGAATATCTCACACCAACTGAATGATCAAGATTTTGTTTTACAAATAAAATTGCTTCAAGGACGGTTGTCCATTTTTGAATGGGTACTTTAAACTCTCCAAAGTTCTGAGATTTATTATCTGCTGGATTGAATCTTGAAATTCTAAGTATTATAGAATCAGATGAAACGGGTACCGAAGCCATAGGTGTTTTTGTAATTGTTTCAGTAGCCATTTTTATGACATACCCATTCCTACCATCAATATAGTTCTAGATCCATATACAACAAGAGCTGCCATTGCACCGATAGAGCCATAGTTAATTAGTTTTTCATATATCATGCCTTGTTTAAGTTCTAAAAGTATCACACGCAATCCATTAAACCCGTGGACTGAAAGTAAAATTAACACAACCTCTAGCATTAGGGCATAGGGAAGAAGGTGATAATTTGCAATTACGTTTTGATATTGTAAAGATTCTGAAAAGTTTTGTGTCATCCTAAACAGAATATGAATTGCCACAAGCGCAACCGCACCAAGAGCAGTGCCATAATGGATTTTCATAATTATACTTTCACGCATTTTAATCACCAAACAAAACTGCCATACCATACATCATAGCAAGAGCTGCCAGGGCGATTGAAACCCAGATACAAAGTCTTTGTTTATAGTTTAATGATGCGGCTTTATACGGATACTCGGGCTGTCCTGGTTTACCAACTCCTATTCCTCCATGGCCTAGCATTACCCTAATTCCATTTGCTGTATGGAATACACACATTCCAATCACCAGAGTAAGTATAAGATGACCCTGAGTAGTTTGAGTTAATTCTAACATTTGGTCCCAGGCCACTTTTCCATTGACTATGGAGCTTGTTTCAAAAATATGTCCTATCAAATATGCAAGGAGTCCAAGTCCAGTTAATCGCTGTAACCAATAGGCAATTCTTTCTAACCCATAACGAGATGGATTTGCCATTCCCTTAATGCCCTCACGATTTGACATTCTTTCTGCCATCAGTATTTTCTCTCCACCGGCTTGTATTTAGTAATAGTGACAGGATGTTTTTTTATAATGGGTTCTTTGGTGTCATAATATACAAGTGTATGATGCAAAAAATTTTTGTCATCTCTGTCAGGGTAATCGGTTCTCGCATGTGCACCTCTTGATTCTTTTCTTTCTATTGCTCCAACTAATATTACTTCAGCTACACGAAACATGGAATCTATTTCCATAACATTAGAGAAGTTTGTATTGTATTCTTTAGCATTATCGTCTACATGCTTCCATGTTTTTTGTTTTAGATCTCTCAGTTTTCGTAGGCCATCTACTAGCTCTCGTTCATTTCTAAAGACATATGCTTTTTCATTCATCATATCAGTTAACTCCTGTTTTAATTCATAGGGATTTACGCTCCCAATGCCACGAAATAATCCATCCAAGATTTTTTTTTCTTTTTATAT
>CAZHDX010000189.1:0-2418 GCA_964531195.1 uncultured Nitrosopumilaceae archaeon | reverse complement strand
CAAAAATCTTTGTCCGCCTGAATATGCCGGATCAAGTTTTCCAAGCTCCCAACCAGTTTGCTTTGGCAAGAAATAATATGCATGAGATTCATCAGTATAATCCCAAAACACCCATCCAACTTCCCAGGTATTTGGCGTAGCGTTTATTCTCTGCTGTGCAACAGTCTTCATGTCTAATTCAAAGACATAGTTGTTTGAAAACGATGGTCCTACAACCAGTGTTGCATGCCTTTCGCTAGCTGTGGTGCTCACAACTGGCGATGTATAGAGATAAGGATTAACAGAACTTCCTGTTACTACCTTTACACATCCATATCCATTAAAAACGGTGTCCCATTTATCAAATAAATCTCCATCCCCAAAGCATTGATTTGACAAAAGTTGGTAGCCAGAAAAATCATCATAATAGGTATAGGTTTGGGCGTGAGCTTGTGGATTTTCAGCAGGCAATAACACTAAAATTAAAATCGGTATTGAAAATACCGCAAGAATCTTGTTTATCTTTCTCATTTCCAAATATGGAAATAGTTCATGAGAAGATATATCGTCGCGTGTACCACAATATGACAAGAGTTAATTTACAGTAAGTCTATTTTAGAAAATACTGAATTTATTATATTAATCAGAGGTTTTGACTCTAATTTCAGATGTTAATTCTTGAAAGTTTTCCAAATCTTGATAAAACTTTGCACCCTGAGTGGTAATGATAAAAACCTTAGTTCCTTCTCTTTCTGACATGATGAGAATCCTTTCTTTGACCAGTTTCTCCAACTTATCTATGGCCCCTTTATGAGAAAGATGTGCATCTTTAATGATTTTGGTAATATGTTTCCCAGTGATTCCAGCATCAGATATAGTTTTTAATATATCTGAAATTATTTCTAGCTCTGTTCGATATGATTGTCGTGACATTAGAAAAATATTCTCAGAATTAATTAATAAGATTTGATACAATTCAAATTTAACTTATCAGTTTATTAGAACGTTAGAATCAAGATCAATACCAAAATTATATTTGTTATTTATAAAAAATCAATCAGTGACAAAATTCAATCCAAATTGGAGAAAATGAAATGCAGTACAATATTGCATTATCGATTATTTGAGTCCAAGAATTTCATAGAAAAATAGACTTGACTATGTGGACTACGTAGTTCATTTTATAGATCCAACTAGGAATAAAAAATTTGAGAGGATCTTACCCTTTGAAAGAAGCTCAGCATCCAATTGAGGTTTTAATTGCATTTGCAGCTGCTACCAGCTGTGTTTTTTGTGCCGATGTCAGACTATAGTTTGTATTCACTTGATTGATAAACGCACCCAACTTGCCACAAGCCCCATTGTCATTATATGGATTGGAATCATTCAGAAGTTTGACTACATTTCCTAGAACGTTCGTATTTACACCCAAACTGTTTCCTAATGTAATCAATTCTTTGATTGCCTGCTGCTGGGTTTTAGGAATATTGATGGCAATGCCATAAAGACTTCCAAGATCACTGGTAATTGTTGAAACTGTTCCTCCTTTTGTGACTTTAAGCACTTTACCGTCATTATCAGCTATAATATAATTTCCAGATGAATCAAGAACAATAGCATTTGGAAATCCAGAATTGCTGGATATTGTTGAAACTATTCCTTCAGGAGTAACTTTAAGAATTTTGGTATTACCAACTACAATATAATTTCCGTCCGAATCAACTGCAATACCCCACGGAAGAATGCCAAGATTACTGGTAATTGTGGTAGCTGTGCCCTCTGGAGTGACTTTGAGTATGCTCTGGGTAAAACCATCAGTGACAATATAATTTCCACTTGAATCGATTGCAACAGCATATAGAAATGTATTAATGCTGAGGATTTTGGTAATCGTCCCTCCAGGAGTGATCTTCGTTAGATAACTCCCACCAAGTTCAGTAACAATATAATTTCCACTTGCATCAATTGCTATACTCCATGGTTCTAAAAGACCATTGGCAATTGTTGTCACTGTTCCATCTGTCGTCACTTTGAGAAGTCTTCCAGAGAATGCATTATTTTCAAGTGTAGTCACGATATAATTTCCACTAGAATCAATAGCAACGCCACGTGGTTCTACAAGAGCACTAGTAATTGTTGTTGCTGTTCCGTTTTGAGTGACTTTGAGAAGTCTTCCATTCTGTCTGTCAGTTACAACATAATCTCCAGAAGTAATACTATTAGCATTAGGAATTGTTGCTACTAGTACAGAAAAAATCAATATCCCAAAAATTGACGAATACAAAAAACTTTTCAAGGATTATACAATGAATTCATTGTATTTACAACTACCTATCCAAATTTGGAAATACTTTAAAAAATACCTGGATCGGAAGGGAAACACTACCATATAATTCATTTTTGGGATCCAAGGTTTTGTTAAGGACATTAGCTCCAATC
>CAZHDX010000188.1:0-2449 GCA_964531195.1 uncultured Nitrosopumilaceae archaeon | reverse complement strand
GAACTAGACAATTACTTGAATTCTCTGATTTTATTAGCAATACCAAAAGAAATGAGTATCGTTTTTACTAGGAAAAAACTGAACAAAAAATATACTAAAAAAGAAATTATTAAAGCAACACCGGATCAGATAAAACTAATGATCGATATGACTGGAACTCTATCTCATTAACATCCTAAAACATTCCTACTAAAAATAATTCTGAATTTACTATCGCTTTCTTCTCTGACCAGGCTTGTTTTGCCCAGGTACTCTTTTTAACTGAAATCTTTTTCGAAAATTTTCTCTGTTTCTCATAATTGATATTATTCCAGATCTTTCTCTGGCCTGAACCTTTGGAGTTTGACCTCTTACTTTTCCTGCTTTTGTAAGCGAACCGTGGGTTGGCACAATTTAGTTTTTTTTTTATTCAATTTATGTATTTGGATTACCAGTATCTTGCCTTGATTTTATCTATAACTTGCTCATGGTCTCTGCCTTTTTTTCTTGCATAACTTTCCATAGCGCCAAGAGGCACTCCTCCTAATGTTCTGGCCAAGGCAGTAAATGCTTTTCTCTTAAATGAGCTATTATGACCAGTCTTGTTCATGAATTTCTGTATTCCATATTTGAAATTATGTTGCCAAGTCTTGTACATTACACCAAGTTGTACAGCATCCATTTCATTTCCTATATCAAAGAATTGCGATTTTTCTAATAGTCCAATGGGTACAAATGTCAATGGAGTCGTAGTAAACATTGATTCAGGTTGCTCGGTTTCTAATTCGCTAATTATCCTAATTGTTTCCCAAGCATCCTCATCTGTTTCATCATTATCTAATCCCATGATTAGTGTAAAAGCTGGAATCCAGTGATTTTCATTTAGAGTTTTTACTCCTTCTTTTACAACCCAGTGCCATTCTTCTGGTTTGTAAGGAGAAAGCTTTCTGTCTGCATACTTGCCTATTAGCCTCAGGCTTCCTGTTTCAAAGCCACATTGTATTCCTATTTTGTTATCTGGACTCGCTTTGATAATTTTTGAGATATTTGGAATAAGTTTCTCATCTGCTATAGCACCTGCAAGAGTACCATGTGTCGGGTTGGTATGTCCTATTCCTGTTGACATTACTGCACTGAAAAGTTCCTCCAATGCATCTCTGTTAGGAGCCATATTCTTGGTTTTTCGCGGATCTAGTCCATAAACAAAAATGTCATCACTATGTAGCCATGCAGATTTTGAACCACCTTTTTTTATGTTGACTTCAATTTCCTTTTTGACCTTCTCTGGAGGATAGTATCTCAGAGGACGAAGTGTAACGTCACAAAACTTGCAACCTCTTCCACAGCCACGCATTACCTCTACCATTCCATGCATACTTGGTTCTACAATGTCTGGAATGTTATCAATGTCAGGTTCATCCCAATAGTGAATAAATCTTCCATGGTACTTGCTGCCATCTTGTCCAAATTCTTTAATGTCAACTTTAAAATCACTTTTTGCAAACGGGTTCATGTTTTCAAAATCACCATTCATCAAATGGTTGAAAAATTCGCCTGCATGTCCATCAATCTCTGGACCAATTCCGCCAAGCTCCCCCTCCAGGACTGCATACAGTCCATATTCTTGAATTTTTTTAGGGTCGTAGTTATATTGCCAAGTTCCGGATGCTCCGGCAATTACTTTGGCATTGCTACCGTTTTTTTTCTTTGCAGCATTAATTCGCATGTGCAAATCTCTATTGTAAAACTCGTCGTAAGACATTTGTTTGCGTCCATACGTAAATGTCATAGTTACTGGTCCCATTCCCAGTGGATCCATTTCATATGTTCCAACTACTTGAGTTTCTGGACCAATGAATTTTTCCACATGATCTGGATGTGCTACAACTACATCTTCTCGTTTGAAACCATCTCGTAAAAGTGCAGATTCTACCTTTCGCAGTCCGTAAGGTGCAAAATTTGCAATGCCATTATTATGACCTATAGGATTACAAATAAAATCAAATAAAATTTTTGGTGTTACTTGATTTTTGAATAAATAATACCAAATGCTGTTTTTTGATCTGTGTGGGTCTATTGCAGGAGCACAGCCAAAGAAAGTAGCTAAAGAGATCCCACGATAGGGAGACATTAATGTTCTGTCAGCAGTTAATACAATCTTCGGATGCCCCAATTTTCAAATTTTGAGTAAGTCTTATGGCTTTTTAACCTTTCCAGTATTTTTACGAGTCTAATAGTTCTCAAGTATTCCTGCTTTGTTTCTGTGAGTATAACCAAATTCTTTGTTTGAGAGTAGATACTCACCATCAAAAATCGTTCCATCCTTACAGGCTAAAACTTCACCAAAACAACAACTTCCACAGATACCCATTCCACATTTCATCATTCTTTCAATGCTTGCTTCAACATAGATATTTTGCGATGATCCTAGCTCCACAACTTTATTCATCATTTTTTCTGGTCCAAAGGT
>CAZHDX010000187.1:0-2456 GCA_964531195.1 uncultured Nitrosopumilaceae archaeon | reverse complement strand
TTGTCAAAAGATTTACTTCTGATCTTTTAAAAGAAATCAAATCAGATTCTTCTCACAACGAAACACAACAAAAATTTTCAGAGGAAATTGGCTCTTCTGACATTATACTTGATAGATCTCATGTTGATGTTGTCAAATCAAGACTTGAAAATTATGAAACGTTGCAAGACAGGGTTTCAAGAATCCTCAATTCTAATTTTGTTAAAATGACTTTTCCTGTTTTTAATGCCCTTTTTGATGCGTCCTCTGAATTTTTTAAAGACAATCAAGATAGGCAATTACGTACAGACGTAATTGATGGACACATTATTGCAATAGATTTGAGCGAACCTATGGATAGAATAATGGATAAGGACGAGGATTTAGAATACTTGGATGACTATAAACTGATGAATCCATATCTCCTTAGACTTGCACGAAATAAAATTGCAAAAGGAGGTACTCAAGTCCTTGAGGAATTTGAACATGGTTTTAAAGATGCAAGAATTGGACAATATCTTGACTTTAAACTCAAGGCAAAACCATGTAAAATATCTGAAGAAGAAATGATTCAATGCTATAAAAAATATCGAGCAGTTATGGGAACAGCGGGAAGAAATATGGCGCTAGCCAGATTCCCACTTGGCGAAGTATTTCATCTTGGAATGGCAAAGGCAGCAGAATCTGTAGGATGTGGAAATGAAATAGAAGATTCAATTAAAAACAAATTTGTCAAAATTCCTTCATGGCCTCTTTACTATGGTATACTTATGAATGATGTAAAGAAAGGATTTGATATGACAATGAAAAAAAGCGATCTTTATCTAAGCGAAGCTAGGATGGCACTGGAATTATTGCCAGAAGATTTTTCACATAGGAATTTTCTTGAATTTTTATTTTTAACTGTAGAACATTATAACATTTTTTGGTTTAATCAATTGCAAAAAGAAAATCTTTGGCAAACATTCTCTACTAATTTACCAAAGTGATCAAAATTGATGTGGTCAGAGAAATACAGGCCTAAAAATTTTCTTGAAGTTATTGGCAATGAAGAGGCAAAAGAAGCACTAGTAAATTGGTTTAGCAAATGGATGAAAGGTAGTAAGCCTCTCCTATTAGTAGGTCCTCCTGGAATTGGAAAAACAACTCTTGCAACAATCTGTGCAAAACAATTTGGATATGATCTCATAGGGTTAAATGCAAGTGATATACGCAATAAGCAAAGAATACAGGATATACTAAGCCCAATCCTTGGTAATGCAAGCCTTCTAGGTAAGCCAATGATTTTTGTCGATGAAGTAGATGGTATTCACGGAAGATCTGATTATGGGGGTGTTGACACTCTGATTGATCTTCTAAAAGAACCTACAGTGCCAATTATTCTTGCTGCAAATTATGACAGCTCTGATAAAATGAAGAGTATTAAAAAAGCTGCAAAAATAATTAAAATGAGACCAATACCACCAAGGCTTCTACGACTCTTTCTTGAAGAAATTCTAAAAAAAGAAGGAGAATCTCTTAGTTTAGGTACAATGATAAAAATTATCTTGCAATCACGAGGTGATGTTAGATCAATACTAAATTCTGCTCAAGCCCTAGTTGCAGGATTTGAACCCCAAATGGACAAATCGTATGAAACACTAAATATTGAAGAATCAGTAAATGCCTTCTTCAAAGCTAAATCTGCTGAGGAAGCTAGGACCATATTATTTTCTTTGAGAATTGATCCAAGGGAAAAAATTGATGCGTTTTATTCAAGTGTTATAACTAGTCCTCTTTCAATTGATGATATGCAAAAAATGCTAGAAGTCATTTCAGAAGCTGATATGATATATGGTAAAATAATGAAAACTCAGGAGTGGAGACTTTTAAGATATCTTGATTCTATTTTGGTAGGATTGTATAAAGAGGGAATTACGATACGATATTCACAATTCAATTTATCATGGCCAATTATTAACAGATTGAGGTGGGATGGCAAAGCAATAAAAAAAATTATTTCTACTTTATCAAAAAAAGCGCATGTTTCATCAAGTGATTTTGCTACATTTTATTTTCCATTTGTTTTATTTTGTATGAAAAACAAGGCTCTTGATATGGAACTTGACGAATCAAGTAAAGAAATTATGCAAAAGGAGATTGCTTTGTTAAAATGAGCTGGAAAACAATGTCTATGAAATTTGCTGGTACTTGTATAGTTTGTAAAAAGAAAATTGAAATAAATGAAATAGGATTGTGGGCAAAAGGCATAGGAGTAAAACATCAAGCTTGTGCAGATGTAAAAGAGGTTCAATGTGGAGTTTGTGGAGGACCTGCAGGATGTCCAAATTGTGAGTTTGCGCTAGATTGCGATCTTTCAAAGGTTTCGCAATTATGTATATGTAAAAAATGTGGTAATGACAAGAATGCATTTGTTCTCTACCAAAAGGCAATTACGAAGAAATTTCCAATACTAAATCTTAAAATTTAACTAAAAA
>CAZHDX010000186.1:0-2495 GCA_964531195.1 uncultured Nitrosopumilaceae archaeon | reverse complement strand
AAATTTTGGCAATTCTTTCAGGTGTAGCAAACAATCCCGAGTAAATCACCTCCATTCCTGCATCTCTAAAAGCACGACATAAAACTAGGGCGCCACGATCATGGCCGTCTAGTCCTAGCTTTGCAACAAGAATCCTAATCCGTCTAGTAGAAGCTTTTTGTGCCATAATTTTGAGGTAACATATAGGTTTTAAAATCTTTATTTGATCAAGGATTTTTTCTAGCCTAGATTTCCGTTATCTTAGAGTTTTTCTTTTAGATAGCATTTTTTTAATTTCTACAGAATGAGCTGCTATGGTTTGTTTAATCTCCAACTCCTCGCTCCTATCTGGTACCTTTTTTCGTAATTGCAAAAATGAGGTAAAAAGTATAGCCTCAAGGTAGCCAATGTGCCAACCATATTCAAAATCAAATTGATTATCATACTGCCAAAAGTTCTTGGAGGCAGGATCCTTGGGATATTTGCTAATGGCCTCAAGTTCAGATTCTATTGTCTCTTTCATCATTTTCCTAAATTCATCGTCCAAAGTCAAGTAAGTTTATTTGGAATCTGACAAGATAAACCTCACGTTTAGACACTTGAAATTAAAAAAAATCTTTATTGTGGTACCAGTAGTCGTGACCCTGTCATTGTTGTATATGTTTAGTGCAAATCACATAGACGAAAGCCAAGTGGCTAGTACTCTGGCGTTTTCTGCTACATATTACAATGATACCCATACTGTAGCGATATCATATCTTGACAAATCAAACCATACAAATTCTGCAATATTAGAAGTAGAAGGATTAAACCAATCCTATCAAAAAAAATATTATAATTCTTTTTTTATGGACAAAATTCCTATCACTTCTGTTCCACAATATGGATGGAAGTCCACTCCGGTTACCTTGGAAATAGATCAAGGCGATTTTGGCAAGTTAATTTTAAAAACAGAGATTTCTCCATACGGAGAACCCTCTTCAAAAATAATATACAGTAGGCCCTAGTTTGAAACAAGAAGATTTTATTGGAGTTCCAACCGGTAAAAAGTTCTATATGGATATAGTCACAGAATTAAAGGCTGGCAAGCGCAGAGCAATAGCAAAGGCCATATCCATTATTGAAAGCGATGATAAAAATTCAAGATCATTAGTAAAAAAAATTTTCAAAAGTTCTGGAAGTTCTATTACCATAGGAATCACAGGCCCAGCTGGTGCGGGAAAAAGCACCTTGATAGACAAGATTGCAATGGAATTAAAAAAATATAAATACAAAACTGCAGTGCTTGCAATAGATCCTACAAGTCACCTAACAGGGGGAGCCATACTTGGAGACAGAGTCAGAATGTCAGATGCCACAGATTCTGGGACTTACATACGAAGCATGGCATCGCGAGGTGCTACTGGTGCCGTCTCGTCATCATTACGAAATAGCATCCGGGTCCTAGAATATGCGGGATTTGATATTGTAATAATTGAAAGTGTTGGTGCAGGTCAAACTGAGGTGGATATCTCAAAGATTGTCGATATCACTGTAGTAGTGTTTAATCCTAATACTGGCGATAGCATTCAGACAATAAAGGCAGGATTAACCGAAATTGGAGACATTTATCTGGTAAACAAGAGTGATTTGTCAGGTGCAAATCAATTATTCAATGCAGTTCGAGATTTTATTGGCATGACAGAAAAAAACCCTATAATATTAATGACTTCGGCAAAATCAAACAAGGGAATAACCGAATTTGTGAAAAAACTAGAGGGTATTATTATTGTGAAGAAAAAAACAAAAAAAATACAGGAACAATCAAGACTTGAAAGTGAACTAAGAGATATTGTTTTAAATAATGTTAAAAATAAAATTAACACCATGCTTGATTCAAGTAGTGTTTATGCCAGATATCTAAATAAAGTAAAAACAAAGACACTAGATCCATACGAGGCTGCAGAGAGAATCGCTAAGCTATTAAAGTGAATAACATGAAAGAAAAATCAAAAGCACCAAAAAAAATAAAAACAGATTCAAACATTTCAGTTCAAAATGTTTATGGTTCTAAAATAAAACCGCGCAGTAAAAACGAACAGCCTGGAAAAATTCCATTTACAAGAGGAATACACAAGGGAATGTATCGCGATAGGCTATGGACAATGAGACAATATACTGGATTTGGAACTGCAGACCAGACAAATCAGAGATTCAAATATCTTCTTGAAAGAGGTCAGACAGGCCTAAGCATGGCTTTTGATCTGCCAACGCAGATTGGCTATGACGCAGATGATCCACATGCAGAAGGCGAAATTGGAAAGGTCGGCGTTTCAATTACATCTCTTAAAGATATGATGACATGTTTTAACGGAATTCCACTTGACAAAGTAAGTACATCAATGACAATTAATGCAACTGCTTCAACCTTGCTATCACTGTATATAGCTGCAGGTGAACCACAAGGTGTCACAAGTGGTGCACAAAGAGGACCCACTCAAAACGATATTCTAACAGAATACCTTACCAGAAAGCAA
>CAZHDX010000185.1:0-2537 GCA_964531195.1 uncultured Nitrosopumilaceae archaeon | reverse complement strand
TTCCAGTATAACTAAATTCAAAATAATTTACAGACATTTTTGTTTCTATTCGTTTTAGCTCCATAATACTTCCTTGAGGATCTAATATCTTCACTAATATTATTTCCTTAGAATAATTTTGAATAGTGATTTTATAAAAACCAAGTCCATTATTTTTTAGATCTAAATCCAGCCCCGCGCTTTCTTTTGTATTTATATTTAAGTCTCTAGATGTTTTCTCTGCAGTAGAAAATACAAGTCCAATCCAAATTGAACCTATTATTATCAGTAATAATCCTATTTTAAAAAAAGTCAATTTTTTCATGTGGTCAATATTACTTTGCCGTCTTAAAATTCACGCTGTAAAGGGCCCGGTGGGATTCGAACCCACGACCTGGTGGTCCGAAGCCACCCGCACTATCCGGGCTATGCAACGGGTCCGATCAATTAAGAATTTAACGGGGCTAAATATCTGTCTAGATAATTGAAAATATCCAAGCGAGTGTCTGGTGTTGAATATGCTATCCGTGATATTACACTTTCAGCAAAAAAATTAGAAAAGCAAGGAAAGAAGATAACATATCTGAACATCGGAGATCCTGTAGCTTATGGATTTCAACCTCCAGAAAATGTCAAGGAAGCTTTTATCAGAGAAATCAAAAAGGGACAAAACTTTTACGCTCCATCCGAAGGATTACCTGAACTCAGAAATGCTATAGCTAAAAAAGAAAAATCAAAGGGATTGTCAGTATCTGAAGAAGACATTATTGTGACAAATGGTGTTTCAGAGGGGCTGGAAATGCTAATGGCATCAATTGTTGAACCGGGAGATGAGGTTTTGATTCCTGGTCCCTATTATCCTCCTTATGCTTCGTATGTACGATTATTCGGGGGAATTCCAATTGAGTTTGGAGTAGATCTCAGCAATTCTACTCCTGATCTTGATGACCTAAAATCAAAAATTACTTCAAAAACTGTGGCAATTTGTTTTATAAGTCCAAACAACCCCACTGGCGCAGTTTTCAGCAAAAAATCTCTTAAAGATCTGATTGATATTGCAAATAAAAATGACTTGTACATAATCTGTGATGAAATTTATGATCAGATAGTTTATGATGAAAAATTTGTCGGTATTGGAAAAGTTAGCGGTGATTCTCCTGTAATTTTGCTGAATGGCTTTTCTAAAGTGCATCTGATGTCTGGATGGCGAATTGGCTATATTGCATTTAACAAGTCCAAGGAACTTGATATTCTTCGCGAAAATGTGCCAAAGCTGGCAAGAGTTAGAATTGCTTCTAATCTTCCAGTTCAATATGCAGCTTTAGAATCACTAAAAGGACCACAAGATTATATTCCTAAATTTGTAGCTGAGCTAAAAAAAAGAAGGGACTATGTAATCAAGAGAATAAACGAAATAGAAGGTCTAAGTTGTTCAAACCCAAAAGGTGCCTTTTACGCCTTCCCAAAAATAGAGAAAAAAAAATACAAATCGGATAAGGATTTCGTACTTGATCTCCTAAAAACTAAAGGCGTCCTTACCGTTCACGGATCTGGCTTTGGAACCAAATACGGTAGTGGACACTTTAGATTGGTGTTTTTGCCTGAAATTCGAATTCTAGAAAAGGCTCTTGATAAAATAGAAGAATTTATGACCTAATACTTCCAAACGGTTAATTTCTTTGGTGTTATTTCAATAATGCAATCAGTGTCCTTCAATAGTTGTTGAGCAGATTCTTCGTTCAAACTTTTAAAATACCGTTTCAAAATCCTTTTTGCAATAGATGAAACCGGTTTTTTTTCTAAAATTACCCCTGCCTTACCGATTCCCATGATCCCAAAAATATCAGGAGATCTTATTCCTGTATCTACACAAAAGCTTACCTTTGAGTTTTTCATTATGTTTTTTGCTTTTTGCGTCCTAGTGTTAGTTCCAATATAGAATTTGCTATCTTTGAATTCGTACCATACAGGAACAATATGTGGACTCCCTTTCCTATCTATTGTAGCTAGCCGCAAAATTTTTTGAGATTTTAAAAATTCATATTTTTTCATGTGATGTCTTTCTTGTACCCCAAAAGATTAAAAAACTTCCAACGCAAATCATGCCTACAGATATTTTTTCATTCGTTATGTCGCCAGACATAAAAAAATCAGCAACAAATTCCGGTCCCCATATAAGCAAATTCCTAACAAGAATAATTACGGCCATTATTATGAATAAAACTCCCATTGCAGTAAACCAGTTTCTATTACGTCTATAGTACAAATCCACAAATTAATCTTGGTGCTTCTTACTTAAATTATCTTTATTCCGGGGTTTTTCATTTTATTTTTAATCATTGCATTCAAAAGAATAGGTGTTGTAACTTCCGCCAGATATGAAAGTGAACCTGGTCCAAGTAAAATGGGTCTCAAAGATTTTATTTCTCTGATCAATTCACTTACAAGATTTATGGATTTGTCATCATCACCGCAAACAAAGATATCAGAATCCAAGATTAGTTTAGAATCTATTAGTTTTTTTTCTGATATGGTTTGAAAAACAGAAACAATTTTTT
>CAZHDX010000184.1:0-2554 GCA_964531195.1 uncultured Nitrosopumilaceae archaeon | reverse complement strand
TCATCTTTACTACTCACATAATGGCAAATCTTACTTTGCTATTTATGCATTGAGCCCCCTTGTGATTTATTTGAAATAAATTAGGACAAAAAATAGAAAATTTGTGAGAGTAATAGAAGTTTTACAGGAAGCATCGTTAAGAGTCTACAATAATGTGAAACATCTAGCAGGAACAGAAGAATCTGGTGGAGATTTTGGAAGAGGTGCTGGCGGAGACATTTCAAGGAAGATAGACATTGTAGCAGAAAAAACAGTTTTAGATTATCTTAAAGAAATTAAATTTGATTGTATAGTTCTTGGTGAGGAATGTGGGCGTGTTGAACTTTCTAAAAACCCCAAAGGATTTGTCATCATGGATGCAATAGATGGTTCAACAAATGCTGTAAGAGGAATTCCATTTTTTTGTTGTTCTCTTGCATTTGCAACTGATAATGCACTTAGTTCCATAACAGATAGTGTTGTAATGGATCTATCTAATGGAGAAATGTATCATGCAACAAAAGGCAAAGGTGCATTTTTGAATGAGAAAAGAATTCATACCAATGAAAAAAATAATCTTTATTTTGTAGTTGGTCTTGACATGTCAGGAATTTCTCAAGATTCACTTCAAAGACTAGCCCCAATAATTTCGGCGTCAAATCACATAAGACATTTTGGTGCAGTTGCACTTGAACTTGCAATATTTGCACGTGGATTAGTAGATGTTTTTGTAGATTTAAGGGATAGGTTAAGAATTACTGATGTTGCTGCAGGTTATTTAATTGCATTAGAGGCAGGTGGACATATAATTGACAAATCAGGAAATCTATTAGATTCGGACCTAAGTTATGATAGTAGGATTTCATTTATCGCTGCTGCAAATAGAGAAAATTTGGATGACACTAAAAAGAAACTAAAAATAAGTGACTAACAAATAATAGGAAAAATAATGGTTCTAATTATTTATTTTTAAATTGTGTTAAACAGAATAGTTTTTTAAATTAAAAATTATGGCGCCCTTGGCGGGATTTGAACACGCGTCGAGGCCGTGACAGGGCCCCATTCTAGACCGGGCTTTACGAGGATTGGAATTAACCGCATCCCCTCTATACTACAAGGGCGTTGAAATATTGTGGAAGAAAATATGAGTTTAAAGCTTTCTTTTCTTCAAAAAATTTTGTAAAAGACTAAATTATACACAACTATGACCCTTCGCTATGGGTTCGTAGCTCAGCCAGGTAGAGTACCGGACTTTTAATCCGGCTGTCCGGGGTCCGAATCCCCGCGAACCCGCTTTTTTATCATTATCTAGTGTGTTTGAAAAATAGCTATAAGTCATTTGTTTGAATTTTTTCTAAATAACATGAGTTATTCTATCAATTCAAAAATAAAAGGAGGTCTAACTAACTCAGGTTTAATTCTGGAAATTCTGCTTGTTTTACTCCCAAATCATGCTGAAGGGTTCTTATTTTTTTAGCGTACTCGGTCATTTTTGAGGAATCTGATTGCACTTTTGCAATCTTGTAACCTCTCCATGCTTTTTTTAACGCCCCCCAGGTTTGGCCTGCAGTGTAGTTAGGTTTGTCGGATTGTGGTTGTACGAATTGATACATACTGTTTATCTCATTACGAGAACTTTTTATCTGCGGCCATGTGAATCAAAATCAATAGAAAAGTCAAGATTACTACATTAAAATCATGTTTTCCGTTCATAAATTTAGAAAAATTATGATTTCGTTCTGATTTTCTCTTATTTTGTCGATTCTGTCATAGTTTTTATCTTCTTAACAAGATTTTCAAATGCAAGCTTGGTCTCGTTTGTTCTTTTGTTGAGTCCTATATGATATGCTTGAATTTTCTTTTTCCTATCTGAAATCATACGTTTTTGTTCTGATCTACCTGATGAGCCTTGGGATACTCTCAAAGCGAGAGAAGAAGAGGTTGTACTAGAATGAATTATTTTGTAAAGATCATTAATTTTGATTACGTCCTCCTTTACAGAATTCCTTATTTCTTGAACAGAAAGTGCTAAAAGTGGTTTTTTTGAGTTTGACGCTTTCTGTACTAGTTGTCCAACTATTTTATGAGCAGTCCTAAATGGCATTCCTCTTTTTACAAGATGTTCTGCTATGTCAAGTGCCGCACAATAACCAGAATCTACTGCTTTTTTCATTTTCTGATCGTTTATTTTCATTGTTTTGAATACTGCGTTAATCACTAAAAGTGAAGATATTACAATGTTAGAAACAGGCCATATTGAGACTTTGATTTGTTGTAAATCTCGGTTGTATCCAGATGGAAGACCCTTCAAGTTTGAAAGTATTCCCATTTGGTATCCAATTACCTGTGATGTCTTTCCTCTAATAAGCTCCAGTATGTCTGGATTCTTTTTTTGTGGCATCACACTTGATGTAGATGCAAATTTGTCTGAAAGTTCAATAAATGAAAATTCTGAAGTGGACCAAATAATTAGATCTTCTGCCATTCTGCTCAAATTTGTCATAAGAATTGAAATTTGTCCAACATATTCTGCGACAAAATCACGAGATCCAGTTGCATCAATAGAATTTTCTAT
>CAZHDX010000183.1:0-2564 GCA_964531195.1 uncultured Nitrosopumilaceae archaeon | reverse complement strand
AAATGTCAAGTCATTAACTGAAATTATGAGAACCAATTCCAAATGGAATAATCATTGCTAGCTTGTATGCATTTGCTTTATGAACAAGCTGATGAAGGTGTTCATCACCTATTTTTATATTATCCAAAGAAATAATCTGAGGAAATGATCTCCTCATCATTTTGTTTTCATACAATACTAATCCTATAAGACCTATTGCAATACCCCCAAACATTGCAATAAGATCAATTACCGCATTACCTACTGGAATTTTTCCACCTAAGGCATCAGTGGCGCTTCCTTCTGCAGATTCCCATGCATGACTAAATACATCAATGATAAGAAATACTAGAATACCAAGTGCAAAAGCATTAAGAAATCCCTTTTTTTTAGCGCTGAGATTCCTAAGAGCTGCCACAGGCAAGCCTAGAAAAATTGTAAATCCTGCTATTAATCCTAAAAGCAAAAGTTGCCAATAATCAATCATTTGCACATCATTTTATTATTAATTAGGACAAGCTAACTTTATTTAAAGGGCAAACTCATTCTAAAACTTTAGAATTAATCTCATCTCGTTTAAATAGTTAGCTCACCCTAATTTTAAAAATAATGAGAAAAAAAATTATGCTTTCTCAATTAAAAAAATATGATGTGAATCAGAAAGTAATAGAGGCATTAGCTGATGCTCAATCAAGATCAATATTATTTTCTATTATCAAAGAGGGAAAAACAGCCATGGAGCTCTCTGAAGAGCATAGAATTCCATTGAGTTCTGTATACAAAAAAATTTCAGATCTTGAAGAGATTGCACTTGTCAAAATTGATAAATGGCTTTTATCAGATAATGGAAAAAAATTTAAGATTTACAAGAGCAGAATAAGTAAAGCAGATATAAGCATTAAAAAACCTGAACCAGTAATAGTTCTAACTCCTAACGAGCAATCCAGATAATAAAATTATCATCCCGCAAATTCGACAAAAAATTATCATTGTTACCTCTAGTTAATATGGATTATTTTCAAATTTGGAAATGACGATGATCGACTATTCAAAATTGTTGTAGAAAAATAAGACACACAATTAGATTTTAACCATCATACTAAAACAATACATAATGTCGGGGTTGGATAAATTGATAGCAAAGTCATTAGATTCTTCAATAAAAGAAAATTTAGGTAAAAACACATTGCAAAAAGTTGAACAAAGACTTTTTGAAAAATATGGAATAAGCATTACACAATCAATACAAGATTTTATTAAATTAGACACAGTTTTAAGAGAATTTTTTGGAGAAGGGGCAGAGGGAATGGAAAGACAATTTATTGATAATGTAGTAAGGATCGAGGAAACAAAATATCAAGATCCAAATTGGATCACAATAGAAGATCCTTCGCTAGCCAAATTAATCTTGGAATCGTTAGGGGATGCCGACAAGAAAGAAATATTGAACGCAGTAATAGAAGAGCCAAAAATTATTTCAGAAATTCTAGAAAGCACAAAGTTACCCCAAACTTCAGGATATAGAAAGATTAATTCTTTAATCCATGATGGATTATTAGTTGTTCATGGTTTTACTATGACCTATGATAGAAAAAAAGTAAATAAATACAAATCAATATTTGAAAATGCTTCGATTAGCATAAAAAAAAATAATATTATAATAAAAATACTTCTTGCAAAAGGATCGATGGAAGAAAGCTCTGTAATTCAAGTGCTCCAATATAACTAAAAATTACTTGTTCAAAGCAGTTTTTACAAATTCACTAGTTTAATTCAGAATAATAATCTGGTGATACACTTGTTGGATCGTTTGATAATCTTAATATTTAATTTAAAATCCACCATAAACGTGAAAAAATACTACATAATTGCAATTCCTATAATTATCACACTTGTTGCGATTTCATACATTCTTTCGCCGCATGAAGATAAAAAATCAACTATAACACTGCAAATGCTAAATCAAAACGGATCACCTATTTTGGGAAATCCTAATGCGCCGATAAGCATAGTTGAATGGGGGGATTATCAATGCACATATTGTCATGCATTTCATGAAACAAGCTTGAGTTCACTTGTTCAAGATTATGTCAATACAGGCAAAGCAAATCTTGTATTTAGAGACTTTCCGCTGAATGGTCCTGATTCGATTCTTGCGGCAGAAGCGGCATATTGTGCAAATGATCAAAATAAATTTTGGAAATATCACGATGAGTTGTACAAAAATTGGGCAGGTGAAAAAACTGGGTGGGTTAACAGAAAATCACTAGATCAATTTGCTACAACAACAGGATTAGATCTTGTTCAATTTGACAAATGTTTAGATGAAAAAAAATATGAGCAAAAAGTTATTGACAATCAGAATTTTGGAGAAAAGCTGGGAATCAATGCCACCCCTTCATTTTTAATATTTGATGGTAAAAAAGTTACAAAAATAACTGGAAATCAACCTTATTCTGTCTTTAAACAAGTTCTTGATAACTTCTGACCAAACTTAATATTCACAATCTCAAGAGGTCATGTTGATGGGAAAACCAATAATTGAAAAACAAGATTCAGTAAAAATGTACAAATTACGAAAAATG
>CAZHDX010000182.1:0-2569 GCA_964531195.1 uncultured Nitrosopumilaceae archaeon | reverse complement strand
AGCATCAAGTTTTGAAGAAGGTTTAGATCTTGCATGCAAAAGTCTTAGCATTGACAAAAAAGAATGGCTTGCAATAAGCAAGTTACAAAAGGCAAGAAGACAAAAATCAATCTCAGATTTTTTCTAGTTAATAGAGTTTTTATTGACCCGGAGTTTTTTGTTTATTTGATGCAAAACAACAACATTATTTTTGCAATCGTAATACTTGCAAGCCCAGTATTGTTTGCTCTAATTGTATTTCCTGATTCATTTAGTCTAAGCTGGAACCAAGGAAGAGGAGGATTTTTGTTTGCAATGGCATTTATTGCAGCTGAACTTGTTGGACTCAAATTAGAAATTCCAAAAAAAAGATTGTTGGCAATTATTCCTCTTGCAGCAATCATGATACTTTACCTTGTTAGTATCGATCTTGGACTTCGCAGTTACTTGCTTTCTGTTGCCCCAGAATTTCATGTCCAGCAAAAGGATTCATGGACTTGGATGTGGGATTTTATAGTTCTTGCAATCTTTTTTGTTGCATCAATGACAATACTTTTTGGAAAAAAATGGATAAGAATATCTCCAGCAGGCCCTATTTACACAGCTGGTACTGCCATAATTTTATCGCTTGACACCTTCTTCCCATATGATACACTAGGACCATTGCAGTACGTTGTTCCCTATCTTGTAAAGCTAGATGTGTTTCTCATAAATGCACTTCATCTTGGTGTTGGTTCAGCACATGACAACATTATGCTTTTAATTGGAAATCATGGACCGTTTGCCTTACAGGTGTTTTGGCCTTCTGCAGGTGTTCATAGTATAATAATTTACTCGCTAGTAATGATGGCATTTTTGCTAAAGATGAACATACCGCAAAGACGCAAGGCAGTTTATTTTGCTCTTGGAGTAGTTGGAACAATCGGAGTAAATGTAATTAGGATATTTTCGCTTTCACTGTTTGTGTTAAAAGTATCTACTGATGTAAATCAGTTTGAATCATTTCATGGTATAGCAGGAGAGATAATGTTCTTGCCATGGCTCTTTGCCTTTTTGATGATAGTAACATATCTAGAAACAAAACGCATAAAAAAAAACGTTCCTATAACTAAAAAAGAAAATGATAAGAATTAATAGAGAAATTACTCCTGGGACATATAACATAGTAGAAATTTTCGATGGACTGCGAGAAATTGATATTGTAATCCAGATATTCAAAAAAGAAGAAGAGCTAGATGATGTATTTTCCAAAACAAACGTGATCATTGAAGACAGTGATCATTACATGTATGTAAAAAATGATGATGCATCAATCGTGATTGGATTAAAGCATTTGCAAAACTCTGATTCAAAAATTCTATATCTTGACATAATTCATGAATTAGTTCATGTAATGCAGCAAAGAAAGGGCTTGGATTTGTACAACAAATCATATGCATATGTTGATAGACCAACTGAAATCGAAGCCTACGAGATAGCTGTGATGGAAGCCAAGAATCTAGGAATGGATACCAAAGAAATCATGGACTATCTATTTGTAGAGTGGATAACTCCTGAGGAGCACAAAAGGCTAGCTGCTCATGTCGGGCTCTCCTAGAAATATCGTGTGATGCTGTTTTGACCTGAAATTTTTGATAGATCGGATATTCTGACACCTATCCGACGGACTAGAAGTTGCTGATCTTGTAGTGAATCTTGAAGAAGAGAGTTTGCTACTCTTTTTAGCTCATCTATATTATTACTAGAATTTTTTAGCGTTCTTGATTTTGTTTTACTTGAAAGATCAGATTGTACAAACTGGATGCCAATTGATCTGAAGGTAATCTTGTCTGCAATAACTGCAGAATGAATTTCGTTACAAAGCTCTTCTATTTCCGCAGCCAAAATGTCAAATTCTTTAGAATCGTGCTTTAGCGTGATTATTCTACTGTACTGTATGGCTTCTTGTCTTGGAGTCACTGGTTCCGCGTCTACCCCTTTTGCAGAGTTGAAAATGTATGTGCCTATTTTTCTTCCAAATTTACTGTTAAGTGAAAAGACGTCTAATTTCTTTAACTGGGCAATTGTTTCAAGACCCATTTCATTAAACTTTTCTTCAGTTTTTTTTCCAATCCCTGGAATCGTTCCTATTGAGAGAGGATTCAAAAAGTTTCCAATTTTTTCTGTTGGCACTACGGTGAGTCCATCAGGTTTTCTAAAATTAGACGCAATTTTGGCAACAAGTTTGTTTGATGAAATGCCAACAGTACAAGAAAGTTTTAACGAATTTCTAATTGTATTTTTAAGCTGCTGTGCTAGATGTGAAGCCTTGTCAAAATCGCCTGAAGTTTTTTCTGAGATATCGATGTAGGCTTCGTCCTTTCCTACATATTCAAAAATGTCACCAAATTCCCGTATAATGCTCATTGCTTTTTCTGAAATCTCGGTGTAGTATTCAAAATCAGTGGGCAGAAATACTGCATCATGTGATTCTGATAATTTTTTTTTGGCAAATTTTATTGGCATGCCGGATTTTACTCCATAATTTCTTGCAATATAATTTGCAGTTGCTATTGCACCACTGTCACCTCCCCTATCTGAAAATACGCAT
>CAZHDX010000181.1:0-2597 GCA_964531195.1 uncultured Nitrosopumilaceae archaeon | reverse complement strand
TTTTTTGTTGCGGAGGTCGCCTAGCCTGGTCAACGGCGTAAGGCTCAGAACCTTATCTCTTAGGAGTTCGTGGGTTCAAATCCCACCTTCCGCATATTATTTTTTAAATTAAATTATATGAAAAATTTATAATCAATAATACAAATGTCGTTATATTGAAAAAAATAGAGGCAGTAGTAGCGCATGAGAAAATTTTTTCAGTTGTAGATGCTTTGAAAAAAATTGGTGTTGGGGGAATTACCATAATTGATGCAAAGGGATGGGGAAAAGGAACGCGTTCACAACTAAATATTGAACGAGGAACTGGCAGTTATACCGCACCATTTAATGTCAAAAATTATGTCATAACTGTAGTTGATGATTCAATGGTTGATAAGGCAATAACAGCAATAATTAATGCAGCAGGAACAGGTTCTCCTGGAGACGGTAAAATCTTTATCGATACTGTTGAAAATGTTATTGATATAGGTAGTAAGCAAAAGGGAATACATGCCATTTAGAAAGTAAATTTGTTAACCTAGTTTCTCTTTTATTTTCATTTCTAATAATTGGTTTATTTTTTGACCATCAACTTTTCCGCGCATAGCCTTCATTGCTAGTCCCATTAATGGATTGATTGATCTTGCGCCTTGCTCTTTAATCATTTTAAGATTGGATTCAACTATTTCATTTAATATTTTTTCAAGATCATCAGAATCAACTTTGCCAATAGATGTTTTTTCTATGGCTTCTAAAACAGTCTGCGTTTTTCCAGACATTATACTTTGAAAAATTATCTCAAGGGATTCTTTTGCAATTCTACTATCTGCAAGCAAACTGAAGGCTTGCTCAATCTCTTTGTTTTTTAATAATTTGGTATCTAATCCTTGTCTTTCTAGATTTGTAATAGTTCCACAAAGGATTGAAGCAGCAAAGTTTGGAGAAATTCTTTTGTCCTCGCAAATCGATTCAAACAATTCTAGATAATCTGAATCAAAAATCTGAATCGTAAGCTGTGAATTAAGTTGATATGTTTTCTGCAATCCTGATATGGTTTCTTCCCATGATTTGGGAATCTTTTGTTGTATCTCTTCTAACTCAGCTTGATTAACCATGATTGGTGGAATATCTGTTTCAGGATACATCCTTGATGCTCCTGGTCTGGGCCTCAAAAATACAGTTTCGCCATTTGGAGTTGCAGCTCTTGTCTCTGCAGGAACTCCATTTTTGGCATCTTCGATTCTTTTTATGATTGATTCTACTACCTGTTCAACTTTTCGCTCTTCTCCTGCTATAAGTAAAAATCCATCTCTTGACTCCATCTCTAACACTTGGTGGATCTTATGAATATCTGATTCTTCTATTCCATAGTTAGGTAGCTCATCAGAGTGAAATACTCCACCAAGTCCGAAAAATCGTACAAGCTCACCAATTTGTTTTCCAAGTCTTATGCCTTCATATGGTTCAAACCCAAACATACCTGCAAAACTTTTCACTTTGACTGCTTTTACTTTAGAACCTTCTTTGAGTGCTTTTTGCATGATTTTTGATTTAGAGTCTTTGAAAATCCCTGTAACGTCTTTTACATCTCTTTCTTTTGCGATTCTTTCTGTTTCTACTGAGCGCAATTTTTCTGCTATTATATTCAATCCGTGTTGTCTTTTCGCCTCATATTCTATGACTTTTTCAAGCTGATCAAGTTGCTGTACTCCCTTCACTTCAACTACCTTACCTCCCTGAATTGATACATTGACATCTTGCCTTATAGATCCTAAACCTCGCTCAACTTTTTTTGTAGCACGCAAAAGGCGACCCAGACTGAGAGCAATTTTTCTTATCTCGTCAGGTTTGCCAGAGACAGGATCTAAGGCAATTTCTACCAATGGAATGCCAAGTCTGTCTAAGCTATATTCTCTTGTATCTTTATTGTCGTTAACAAGTTTTGCAGCATCTTCTTCTAAACAAACACTTTGAACACCAATTTTTTTTCCTTCCAAATCCAAATAGCCATTTTGCGAAATAAGCATAGTTCTTTGAAAGCCAGATGTATTAGAACCATCTATTACGAGTTTCCTCATGACATGAATTTCGTTAAAGATATTTGATTTTAGAGTGGCTGCAATGATTAGTGCAATTTCCCTTGCTTCCAAGTTTATATCATGAGGTGGTTCCTCATCTTGTTCCACAAGACAACTGCTTGCAAGGTTTGCATGATATGTTATGGTCTTGTCTTTGCTGCGCTCAAAAACAGCTGTAGGGTCTAGCTCACCAAGCTCACTTTTAGCTATTCTTAGCTTGCGGGAAAATTTTATTGGATATACACCTGATTCTATTGAAGAACAATTACAGAATAATTTCTTACCAGTTGCAAGCTGTTGGTGTATTTCCAAACCTACTTTTAGATCAATTTCGTCTATGTGAAATTCTGGCACTTCTGATTATTTATTCAACTTGCTTTTAAGCTTAGTCTGAAAATTCCATAGCTATGTTTTCTTTCATTATTATTTCCATTTCTTCGACGGTTCTTGAATTACCAAGAGCCCACATTGCTTTTACAAGAGCAGTTTCTGGAATCATATTTCCAAGAGGAATTATTCCTAAATTAAGCAGATCTCTAC
>CAZHDX010000180.1:0-2614 GCA_964531195.1 uncultured Nitrosopumilaceae archaeon | reverse complement strand
ATGCTGAAAAAGGTGGAAAAGAAAGAAAGCAAGTAAAAGGAGAAAGTAGTTCTACCATTAATGTTTTTGATGAAAGCGAAAAAACACCAACATTACCTGTTATAAAAATTGACTGTGAAAAATGTGGAAACACAGAAGCTGTGTGGTGGATGTTACAAACTAGAAGCGCAGATGAACCAACAACTCAATTTTATCGCTGTGTCAAGTGTAGTTATACATGGCGTAACTACGCATAACGTTTAACTTGAAGATGTTAGACATTTGATAACGTTTGGTATTTTCTGCAAAAACTAGTGGATCGGATGAATGGAAAGCAGTAATCTCTGCGATTTCTACTTTGGTCGAAGAGGCCACATTTGAAGCAACTGGGGAAGGGATAGCGTTTAGAGGAATGGACCCATCCCATGTAGCATTGATAGATATTTCCTGGCCAAATTCCGCATTTGAAAAATATGAATGTGATAATGATGTCAAATTTGGTGTAAGAATTGACGAATTTTCAAAGCTCATCAAAAGGGCAGATAAAAAAGACAACATTGAGGTAAGCATCTCAGAAGAAAATCTATTGCTTGTTACAATAGGTAAAAATAAAAAATACAAAATGAGACTCATTGAGAGCTCTGCTACAGACACTCCGTTACCAAAGATTACCTATAACGCTAGAGTCGGAATTACATCTACAGAGTTTGATAAAATTCTTGGAGACATCCAAGTCGTATCAGAATATCTCTCAATAAACGCAAATGCAACCAAGGCAGAATTTTCTGGACGAGGTGATTCAGGTGAGGCAGTGATTACACTTGAAAAAGGAATGCCAGAAATACCAGAACTTGATGTAAAAGAAGAAAGTATTGCAACCTATAGTTTAGAATATCTCAACAGCATAGTCAAAGCTGTAGGAACTGTTGCAGGTTCTGTAGTCTGTGAGTATTCTACCAAGATGCCATTACGACTGGAATTCAAAGTAGCAAACATAGGTAGGATTCATTTCTACTTGGCACCAAGGGTAGAAAGTTAAAGCATTTAAGGACAATCAAGACAGGTATTACTGATTTGAAACTAGTGCTGAAATTTGGTGGAACGTCAATCTCGTCTGCTGCAAACATTAAACATGTTGCTAGTTTTGTAAAGTCATTATCAAAGCAGCACAAAATTGTTTGTGTTTTTTCTGCAATTACTGGAATAACTGATGATTTGATAAAAATTACAAATCTAATTCAAAACAGAAAAAAAGATGCTGTAAATAATCTTGCCAAAAAAATAATTAAAAACCACGTACAAATTTCAAATGACTGCGTAAAAAATCCCAAGATTAGAAAGGAATTGGTAAATAAAATGACAGCAGATCTTGCCGAATTACAGGAATTATTGCACGGGATGCTTTTACTTGGCGAAGTTACTCCACGCTCTTCTGACTATCTTATCTCCTTTGGTGAAAGATTGTCCATCAATCTGGTTGCAGCTGCCTTGAATGATTTGGGAACAAAAGCCGTAGCTTTGACTGGAAAAGATGTAGGAATAGTAACTGACTCTAATTTTGGCGGAGCAAAGCCATTGATGGATACAACAAGACTCCATGTTTCACATATCATTGACAATATGCTAGAAAAAAAGACACTGCCTATCATTGGAGGGTTTGCAGGAGCTGATCAGCATGGAAATGTCACCACATTTGGCAGAGGAGGATCGGACTATACTGCAACAATCATTGCGTCTAGTATCAAAGCAGATGAGGTATGGCTAATGAGTGATGTAGATGGTCTTATGACAACAGACCCAAAAATTGTAAAAAATTCCAAAGTTCTCAAAGAAGTTTCATATATTGAGGCCATGGAAATGGCACTTTTTGGTGCAAAATATATCCACCCAAGAGCGCTTGAGCCGCTCGTCTCAAAAAAAATACCGCTCAGAATAAGAAGCACGTTTAATGTTAAAAATACTGGAACTCTGGTAACTGCAAACCCACATGCTGATACACAAAAGACAGTAAAGTGTGTTAGCGCAATACGACATACTGCACTAATTGATGTTAGAGGTGGCAGCATGGTAGGTGCACCTGGAACTGCAGCAACAATATTTTCTACACTAGCAAAGGCTGGAATCAATATTATGATGATTTCGCAGAGTCCGTCCGAATCAAGCATCTCAATTATTGTAAAAAAGAATGATTTGGACAAGGCTGTTAATGTTTTAGAAATGAATCTTTTAGGAAAAATAATAAAAAAACTAGATGTAACTATTGACGTTGCAATTATTGCACTAATTGGATCAGGAATGCGTGGAATTGTTGGCGTTGCATCAAAAGTATTTGCAGCAGTTGCAAAAAAAGGAGTAAATGTGGTAATGATTGCACAAGGCTCGTCTGAGCTTAACTTGGCATTTGTGGTAAAAGATGAGGATTGTAGTACTGCAGTACAGGCATTGCATGATGAATTTGAACTTGCAAAAATAAACTAGTTTTACAAAACATGATCAAAAAAACTATGATATAGAAAAAGCATTTATGTAAAACAATGATTCGGATTTTATGAATAAATACATCTTTCTTATCACGATTTCTGTTGCCGCTGTCGCTCGACCCGATCCTCGGCACCCACGGCTGCCAGCTCTACGT
>CAZHDX010000179.1:0-2638 GCA_964531195.1 uncultured Nitrosopumilaceae archaeon | reverse complement strand
TTGTTCATTTGAGATCGAGATAAATCGGAATTCCTTTTTGACTAGATAAAAGTGCTGCCTCTGCAATCCTTGTTGTATTTACTGCATGTTCTGGTTTTACTATAATTTTTTCTTTACCTTCTGAGGCTGCCAAAAAATTTTTAATTTCCAATAAAAGTGGTTCTTCTACTTCTTTTCTTGGAATCTCTGTACCTTGATTAGTTTCAATTTTTACTTCTTGTGAAATAAAATCAGATGATATTATCGCATCACCACATACAGCAGTAAAATTTCTTATCCTCGTTGGAGTTATCCAATTTGAAAAAATAACCGCAACTCTATTATCTTTAAAACCAAGCATTATTGTTGCAAAATCTTCATGTTCATGCCTAATTTGCCCTGATCTTGCAAATACTACCTCTGGAACCTCGTCAAAAAACCACATTGCTGTATCTATATCGTGAACCGAAGTATCATAAATTATTCCTACGTCTTTTATATGAAGAGGCATTCTATTTTCTCTATGAAATTCAAGCATTAATAACTCGCCATATTTTTTTGATCTGATATACTCCTTAACTAACGTCACTGCAGGATTGAATCTTTCAACGTATCCACATGTCAGAATTGATTTATTTTTTTCTGCAATCTTTAGTAGCTCTTCGCCTTCGTGAGAAAGATAAGTCATAGGTTTTTCCACAAATACATTTTTCTTTAGCTCCAACAGAATTTTTGCAATTTTGAAATGTGTAGATGTAGGCGTGCAAATAAAGGCTGCATCAAATTTTTCTGATTCTAATAATGAATCTAAAGATGAGTAATGATTTATTGAATATTTTGAACCGAATTCCTTTGCTTTGATGGAGTCTGCATCACAAATAGCACTAAGTACACCTAATTGTGAAAGAATTCTTGCATGATTTTTCCCCCATCCTCCGGTTCCAATTTGAATAACTTTCAAATTAATACACTGAAGTTATCCAATCGGAGTATTTTTCATTTTTGCCCATAACTATTTCCAAATAAATTGAACGTAATTGTTTTGTTAAGGTTCCAGCTATTTTCCCTCCCACTTTTTTACCATCAACTGAAATGATAGGTGCAATTTCTGCTGCAGTACCTGTTATGAATACTTCATCAGATAGATAAAGCTCAGTACGAGGAATTTCTCTTTCCACCACTTCATAGCCTAAATCTTGCGCAATTTCTATCACAGACTCTTTTGTTATTCCCTCAAGTGCCGATGAACTTGCAGGAGGAGTAATTATTTTGTTGTTTCTTACAAGAAATATATTCTCCCCTGGCGCTTCGCTTACATTTCCTAACTGATCTAGCATAATTGCTTCATCATATCCATTACGTTTACATTCTTGGGTTGCCAAGATTGAATTTAGATAGTTTCCTCCCATTTTAGCTAACGGTGGGGTTGATGTATCATGAATTCGTCTCCAAGATGATACTCCTGCTCTTATTCCACTTTTTTTAAATAATTCACCAAAAGGGAATATTATTACAGCCGCATGTGTAGGCGTATTTTCCGTCACATGCAAATTTATCCCATACTCACCAACAAAATAGAACGGTCTTATATAGCAGGATTGTTTCATGTTGTTTTTTTTGCACAAATCAATTATTGCATGAGAAATTTCTTCGTTTGAAAATTTCAACGAAATTGAATATATTTTACCAGAATTTCTGAATCTCCTGATATGATCGTTAAGTCGAAAGATGTAAAGATTTTTTGAATTCCAATATCCGCGTAAGCCCTCAAAAACAGATGTCCCGTAATGGATTGCATGAGTCATTAAAGGAACATTTGCCTTATCCTCTCTTACAAATTTCCCATCAAACCAAACAATTTTTGGGATAAAAGATTTCATATAAAACAACGAAGCCGTCTGTAATTAATCTATTTCTACCAAAAACCATAACTTGGGAATTTCATTCCAAGAACCCTGTAGGTATCATCTTTAGCATTTGCATATTTTTTTACAATTTCCCAATTGTCATGTATTACATTAATCACTTCTGGTGATACATAATTTTCCCAATCTGTATCTTTTCCAAGAGCTGCATCGAACATTCTTTGTTTTACAAATGATGCTGATGTAGCCTTTCTTACCCCTATCTTTGGATTTAATCCATATAATTTTAGTACAACTTCTTCAGCTTTATCACCGGTATAAGTGAAAAAATCTTCAGATAATTCACCTAGAATCTGCTTTTTAATTATCCAGGAAAATGGAGAAAGAAGAGGAGGCATATATTTTACAAATGGTGCATAAAATGTATAATTTGATAATATGGATATAGAATTATCAAACACTGCTTGAAGCATTTTTTTCCGTAATTCAAACCCAAATGGAAAACTTCTACTGTTGATTTCCTTACCATTATTGATAAAAATAACAGGCATCACACGAACTTCATTTTTTTCTTTTAATTCTTCAATTATCTCTACATGTGCTTTTGTAACAGGATTCAAATGAGCAAGATAAATTGCAACAGTCAATTGTACCTCTTACAAATATTGTCATATTTCAATGCTGATACAATTTTACAAAATAACAAACATGTTAGTGACTTATGCTTGAACCTTTATTGAAAAATAACTTGAACACAATTTTTTCGATAAATGGGGGCGATGGGACTCGAACCC
>CAZHDX010000178.1:0-2677 GCA_964531195.1 uncultured Nitrosopumilaceae archaeon | reverse complement strand
CATGAGGCAGCCTTCATTTTAGTTGGACAACTAGTAGGCGCCTCGATAATAATCATGCTTTTGGATGAGTTAATACAAAAAGGATGGGGATTAGGAAGTGGAATCAGTCTTTTCATTGCAGCAGGAGTTGCCCAGCAAGTAGTATGGAGTTTGTTTAGTCCAATACCAGCAGGAGATGGTGGACCTGTTGGTGTATTTGCAAACATAATACATTCATTTATCAGCGGAAACTTTACAAATCTATTTTTCAGGTCTAATCAGCTGCCGGGAATATTTGGTTTATTTATTACAGCTGGTGTATTACTAATTCTAGTTTATACCCAAGGAATCAAAGTAGAAATTCCAATTGTATCTACCAAATACAGAGGATTTTCTGCAGTTTATCCAATCAAACTCATGTATGTCTCAAACATTCCAGTGATATTGGCTTCTGCTCTTACTGCTAACGCTGTCTTTATTGGTCAAATGCTTTGGGCAAACTTTAATCCGCGTAACGCTAATCAATTTTTAAATTTTCTAGGAATGTTTGATCCCACTGCGCCATCTACTCCAACAGGAGGAATATTGTATTACGTTACAGCTCCCCGAGGACTAGACATTGTTGCACTGGATCCGATGCGCGCAGTAGCTTACATCTTATTTATGGTAGGAATTGTGGTTTTGTTTGGTAGGTTGTGGATAGAACTTGGAGGACTATCTGCAAAGAGTGCCGCAAAAAATCTTCTTGATGCTGACGTACAAGTTCCAGGTTTTAGGCGGTCAAATCAACCGGTAGAGGCTCTTCTTCAACGATATATTCCATCTGTTACAATACTTGGCTCCATAATTCTAGGCCTCCTAGCTGGTTCATCTGACGTTCTTGGAACTTTTGGATCAGGAACAGGAATGTTGCTCACAGTAGATATTTTGATCAATTATTACAACCTGCTTGTGAGAGAAAAAGTAGAAGAAATAATGCCATCCCTAGGTGCTCTACTTGGCAGAAAGTAAAAGAATAATAATTGTAGGAATTCCTGGTGTTGGAAAGACTACTGTCGTATCAAAGGTTGTAAAAATATTACGGGAAAAAAAAATTAGCGTAAATGTCTCTATCTTTGGTACAGTAATGTTTGAAGAAGCAAAAAAAAATGGGATAGAAAGCAGAGATGATCTACGAAAACTTTCAGTACCAGAACAAAAAAAATTACAATCAATGGCAGCAAAAAAAATTGCTTCTATGAGTGACGATGTTGTTATCGTAGATACACATGCCTTTATCGCAACCAAAGAGGGTTTCTATCCTGGTTTACCCCATAATGTTTTAGAAATTCTAGTTCCAGATAGTTTTATCATGATAAGTGCCAGACCCGAAGAAATCTATAACAGAAGGATGAAAGACACAACTAGAAATAGAGACATTATCTCAATTGATGCTATTAAAAAAGAACTTGATGTAACAAGTGCAATGCTTTCTACTTGCTCTATTTTATGTGGCTCTCCAATCAAAATGGTATTAAATTCTGAAGGAAAGATTGATGAGGCAGCTAAAGGAATTGTAAGTGCAATGGGATTTAACAATGGAACTTAACATTATTTTCAATTTTTTAAATTCAATTTATTTACAAATACCAGGTTTATCTAGTGGACCACTTGGAAGCGCGAATCCATTAGTAAAGGGAATGGTTGCATCAGCTTTTGGAATCGTTGGGATTTCTATAGGTTTGAATTTGTTTAATGCAATTATAAAGCGAAAAATTGTTGATCAAAACAAACTAAAAAGATTGATGCGCGAAACAAGGGCATGGCAGAAAGAAAGAATGGCTGCCTTTAGGGCAAAAGATCAAGAAAAAATTGATGAAATTAATAAAAAATCTGCATACATGAACAAGATGAATATGGAATTAATGCAGATGAACATGAGGCCAATGATGTATACCTTTATTCCTTTGATCTTGATTTTTTATTTTGTTCTTCCCCATCTATTTGCTTATACAGTTGCAGTATCTCCTGTAGATCTAAATATTATTCCTGGAAACTTTTTCCAGCTAACATGTACTGCAGAAAAAGTGGCAGAATCTCAATTACCAAATCATCCACATATATGCAATCACGTAAATGAAATGTATTTTTGGGCTTGGTATTTTCTTTCATCCATAGCGTTTAGTGGAATTATAATGAGACTCACAAAAACAACAATGGATACAGACTGAATTGCCAGAGTCGGTAATAATTTCAGGGCCTCCTGCCATTGGCAAGACCACAGTTGCAAAAGGTTTGGCTAAGGAATTTAATTTGAAATATCTAAGTGGGGGAGACGTTTTAAAAGAACTTGGAGAAGAACAAGGTTTTAAAACAGAACGGGACGATTTTTGGGACACTAAATTTGGAATGGAATTTCTAAATATGCGAAAAACAAATCCCGAGTTTGACAAGAAAGTTGACGAGAAGTTGATGAAGTTATTTTTGGAAGGTGACAAAATAATTACAAGCTATACACTTCCTTGGCTAGGCAAAGGAGGAATAAAGATTTGGCTTGCTGGCTCGCAAGAAAACAGCGCAAAACGAATGACTACACGTGATGGAATTTCATTTGAAAAGGCACTCGATATTGTGAAAAAGAGATATCAAGAAAACAAGATGATCTACAAGAAACTATATAGTTTTAATTTTGGGGAAGATCTGTCAGTTTTTGATGCAG
>CAZHDX010000177.1:0-2687 GCA_964531195.1 uncultured Nitrosopumilaceae archaeon | reverse complement strand
TTTTGAATACAGAAGAAATCAAAAAAAATTCTAGAAGATTTAGTACGTTACTTCATCAGGATGCACACAAAACACAATTAATTTGCTATACATTATTACTTGAAGAAAAATATCAAATTCCTTCTACTGAAGCTAGAATACTTTACTCTAAAGATGTGTCATACATAAAATTCAGGGCAACCTCCGAAGCAAAAAATAAACTTGTCAAACAGTTAATTGAAGCAAGAATTTTGCTTGACGGAGATATTCCCCCCATATTAGAAGGTGAAGAATCAATCAAATGCAAACATTGTTACTCACGCACTCAATGCATAAAGATTGCCAAAGAACAACGAGATGTTTCTCTGCCAAACCAATTTTTTAATCAAGAATCAGATGAAAGGAAGGAAGATAGTCATGAAAACTAGTACTGTAAGCAAAGGTGACACTAGAGAAGCTCTAATGCATCTTTATTATGGAATCCAACAAATTCTACAAACTGATGCACAAATCAAAGCCAAAGATTGGGAACAGCAATTAAAACAATTAACAAACCATATAAAATCAAAATATCAAAACTCGGAAAACAAAGAAGAGATAAGAAAAATCCTCAAAGTAGAAACTGCAAAAGTAGTCTCACTCTCAAGTGATCTGGCAATAGAAAAGAAATTTAAAACTTCACAATTGTCATATGATATTTTTGATGGCATACCAATCTCAAAGGAAATTCCACACCATAGATCATATGATCTAGTTGTAAAACAAGATGACTCAAGAACTGTTGCTTGGATATTTTTCTCAAATGAAGGACATGATCCTATATTGGCGCAAGTAGAAGCAGAGCAAGACTATGGTATTCCTTGCATTGATGTAAAAATATTCAAGCAACCAACACCAAAAATTGACTCAAAGATAACAATTCAAAAGGAGTCAAAACAACTAGCGCAGAAATCTTATGCACAAAAGGATGAGCCAGAGATTTTAGGTAAAGTTTTGTTTAGTAAAAAAGAACAATATGTTTTACGAGTACAAACTGATAAAGATGAAGTTAAAGGGTTTATCTATGAACAATATGCATCATCAGTTCACCCAGGAGACATACTTGTTCTTGAAAACCAAGACTCAACAAAAAAGATCTATGCTCAGGTTTTGAAAATAAACATAAATCCTCTTAGCGGTGGAGGTTATGTCCATCAATTTTCCGAAGTTGTGACACATGTGTTATTCAGACCTATGATGGAAGTAGCAACAGATTGGAAAGGAAGACCGCGCGCATCTGATTTATCACACTTTGCAATTAGAAGAACAACTAAAGCAGAATTAACCGAGGTACTAAATATCCCACAAAAAGGCTTACCTATTGGCAAATTAGACTATACAGGAACTCATGAAATATTCAAATATCCATTAAAGCCAGAAGATACTATTTTTCAATCTCTGTTAATTGCAGGTGTGCAAGGTAAGGGGAAATCAAACTTCCTTAAATTATTGGTAAGGTCACTTGCCACCTATTCATCAATAACACCACAAAAGAGACCTGCAATAGTGATTATAGATGGAGAGGGTGAATACAAAGAATTTACAAAAAAATCAGAAATGCTAGAAAGTACAAAACTCTTTTTGGATAAATATGGTATTGGTGACATTTCACCTAGAATCTATACAGTAAATGAAGATCCGGTAAAGGCAAATGCTTCACTTAGTTTGCGTGGAATTGACAAACAAGATGTAGTATATCTATTGCCAGAACTTGAATAAAAAACAGAAAACATTCTACGTGTTCTATTAAATCATGTAATTAGACAACTTGAGTATGAAAAAGCTCCTCAAAATATAGAGACATTACGAAATAAACTCTTATCTGAAAATAATAATTCCCAGCTAATTCATATGCAACAACGACCAGCAATTGCGCGTGCAATACTTTCACCGAGCCTTAATCTTCTTGATCAGAAAGATAAAATCCCATTAACACCAAGTTTGTTATTCAAACCAGGTACAGTTTCGGCAATTGACTACCAAGGACTAGACCAGAATAAAAAACGTGTAGTTGCTTTGTATTTATTACAAATGTTAGAAAAGTATAAGATGAATCAGCCAAATCTTGAACCTGGCGTTTTATTAGTAATTGATGAAGCAGAAGTATTATTTCCAGAAAATCCATCAAAAGGAGACAAAGACTATGTACTAAGAATCGCTTCTAGAATGGAGGACATTACAAATCGTGGGAGAAAACGCAAGTACGGAGTTGCTTTGGTGACACACCTTCCAACCGAAGTCTCACGTAAAGTTGGCGATTTGGCTAATACAAAAATTGCATTTGGTTGTTCTGGTGCAGAGATCTGGAGTCGAGCTTACTTTGGCCGCGATTATGTTGATGAAATCAGTAACATGCCTACAGGAAAATGCCGAATTTCTATAAAGATCAATACTAATGATCAGGGACCAGTAAATGCTCGTCTACATATTCCATATGTAGGAGATAAGCGAGCAATTTCTGACAAGGAGGCGATTGGATCATGATGGCTCAAGTAGACCATAATCCAGGCCGAGTACAGGTTTCTAGCACACCATGTGCTGGTCAGGAATACAAATACGAAATTAAGATGCTAGAGCATTGTGATAAACAATTCAAGAAATTAATAAAAAAGAACACCGTTCTTCAAAAATGGGTAGACACCTATCTTGAAGAGCTAAAGACTCACCCA
>CAZHDX010000176.1:0-2699 GCA_964531195.1 uncultured Nitrosopumilaceae archaeon | reverse complement strand
TAGATCTACTTTAACTCCTTTTGGAACATAGATAAACGAACCTCCACTCCAGACCGCACTGTTTAGTGCTGCAAATTTATTGTCCTCTGGAGGAATTACCTTGCCAAAATATTTCTTGAAAATATCAGGATGTTCTTTTAGTGCAGTATCAGTATCAAGAAATAGTACACCTTGTTTTGCAAGATCCTCTCTTAAATTGTGGTAGACAACTTCTGATTCATATTGAGCACCAACTCCCGCAAGGAATTTTTTTTCAGCCTCTGGAATTCCCAGCTTGTCAAATGTTGCCTTGACATCAGCTGGAACATCATCCCAGTTTTTTTCAGTCTTTTCAGACGCTCTTGCATAATAGTAAATATTGTTAAAGTCAATTTTGCCTAGATCGCCGCCCCAATTTGGCATTGGTTTTTTCATAAAAATATCATATGAGCGCAGTCTAAAGTCAAGCATCCATTGTGGTTCGTTCTTTAATTTGCTAATTTCTATTACGGTATCTCTTGTAAGACCCCTTTTGCTTGTAAAGACATACATTTCTGTCGAGTCTTTAAAATCATATTTACTATAATCCATATTGAGGTTCTCAGTAGTCATACAGCGATCATAACTCCGTTATATTATAAGAATCTTCTACAACCTATACTAGTTGTATAGCGGAGTAGGCCAAGCTAAATAGTTCAAGCTAATTTTAAAATAATCCACGATAAGATTTTAGATTTCAGCATTTATAATAATTATTTTTGCTATTGATTCCTACTTAAAACATAAATTTCATGATGCCAACGTTGTCAAAAGGGAGAATTGATCGTTGTCTCAAGAGGAGCTGTGTTCTGTTTGTGGCAAGGTAGCAATGCCCTATTCAATGTGCTCACAATGTAATAAAATAAAGCAATGGGTATGCCAAGTATGCGGTTCAAGTAGAGAAGAGATTCATGATCAATGCGTAGGCAGAAAATCAGCAATATTTGAGACTGCAAAAGAAGAGATCATATATTTTTCCAATACCAAAAAATACAAGAGCTTTTTTCGCAAAAAATCTAACCGATAAACTAATCAAAATTCCAATCAATTTAGTCTAAAATTGAAAGATTATTTCCATAATTCCATAAAATGACAATCCTGCTATAACAAGAAATGGTATATCCATAATGTCAAGCTTGTGTGGATTCTCTGTTACGATTCTGTATTCTGCATTTTTAGTATAGCTATACTTGTCTCTCAATAATTTGTTTTAAGTCAACATTGTTTATAATTATTATTCCTGATTGATCCCAAAGTAATTAAATATTCAGATCTATTTTTGATCAAAAACATATCTCTAGTGATAAGATTTTTTAGAATAAGATTGTCTTAATTTATTTTTGATAGTTTAGAGATGTAAAAGATGCCCGTCTTGAAAAGATGATTATTGGCACTATAGCAAGTATCAAGACAAGTACGGCCCATGGAAATTCTGGTGCCGGAGTTGCAGAAGTTATCTTGTCTAGGTTTGAGAGAGTGATTGTATGAGTACTAAAGTGAGGTACTAGCACTAGTACCTGGGCACCTGTTTGAGTAACTATTATTGCAAAGTTAGGATCATCAGTACTCTTTGCATGTAAAATTGCATCAACGTTAGCAGCAGGTGCTATTGGCTTTCCATCATATTCTATGCCTAAATATTCAAGATTTCCTACATTTATCGTAGTATTGCTAAGATTTATGAGAATAACTTTGGGTCCAGTCTCGTTAGCTGCGCTTACATTAATCGCAACTGAATCAGGGGAAGTGTTAGTGGCATTAATAGCAACTCCATCATCTATGGATGTTGTTGAAACTTCTTGATTTGCAATGTTTACTTCGGCTGCTACTGAGCTATGAATCGTACTTATGTCATATGGCACGGCATTATGAATCGTGCCTATGTCATTTGGCACAGAATTAGATGTGGTATTTGTAGTATTCATTTCAGTTGTCATATTTGATGGAGTAATATTTGATGGAATAATAATCAATGGTTGGACTAGATTAGTTGTATTGTAGATATTTGTTTGATTGTAGATAGTTGTTTGATTGTTGTTAGTTGTTTGATTGTAGTTATAATTGGTTGTGTAATTATTATTAGATGTTGCATTTGATGATGTTATGTTATTTGAAGTTTGATTATACAGAGAGGTCTCATTGGGATATATATATGGAATTGTTTGATTATAAGGATAAAATGGATTAGTTTGATTTGATGTGGTTGTTCCATTTTCATATAATGTTTGATTGGACGAGGTTGTTACAGTACTATTGGAACTCGTTGTCGCATTTGTAGAAGAAGTTTGGTTATAATCACAGTTAGGATACCCTGGACAATCTTGAGCAAATGCAGAACCAACAACAGAACTGATGCCGCTAAAAATTAAAACAAATGCTGTAAAACCAAATAAAAAATTTAGCTGCATTTACAAAATATGACAAAAATAATTTAAAAGTATTGCGTAGAACATATCAGTGAAAAAATTTTAAAAATTTTTTCTAAAAAAATTTAGTGTGAAATGTTACTTAAAATTTATATGTTATGCGAAAAGCTGTCGACACATGAAAAGATTAGTTGATAATTATTTGATGCATGCAGATTTTATAGGTGAAATAAAATTTGTTTGTATCATATGAATGTAAATTTCGTAAACATGAGGAATGCTATGCCCTTCCTTGCGATTGTTCATGTCATAAAC
>CAZHDX010000175.1:0-2715 GCA_964531195.1 uncultured Nitrosopumilaceae archaeon | reverse complement strand
ATAAAAAATTAAAATTTTTAATTTAAGTTAATATAATTATTGTTAGAAAATCGCATGAAATGAAGTAATGAATTTTAAGTTTGAAGAATTTAATTCAGCAGAAGACATTTTTGTATACATGTCAACAATAGCTCCTCCAATGAAAAATATGTTGCCAATAAATTCTTACAAGGGTTACATATTTGCTCTTGTACCTCTTAATCCAACCACTGGAACTACCTATCTTATGATTTATACAAAAGGAAATCTTGATGGAAAAATGCTAGAGTTTGATATGAATACAAAAAAATACAAAGCTGTTGAAAGTGCGGAAAGAACTGATAAAAATTATTTTATTGTGTTGACACCAAAAAGAAATACTATTGCAGACACAGCAATAAAACAATTAGAAAAAAATATTATCTAGTATAAGCAGGAGCATTAACAGATCTACTTCTTGAGTAGTGTTCCATTATTTCGTCAGGAAGTCTTCCATTGAATAGCTCTTTACACAAACCTCTCAAATATCTCATGATTGCCCAAGTTCCAGCCTTAATCATACCATACATCAATATCTTCATCGGAGGCCCAAACGATTTGTTTCTAATAATTATTGGAATTATATCATTTATCACACGTAGATTGTGTTCCCAGCATTTCCAGAATAATGTGAATTGGGCTTCATTTAAGTTGCCAAAGTGCATAGAATTCTTCTCATTAAAGTCTTGATAAAGTAAAGGCGCGACAAGGCCACGCATTCTTGTTTGTTTAAAGTCCTCTACCAAGTCTATTGTATATTTTGTCTCGTCAGGAGTTTCATCTGGCCACCCAATTATCAAAGTGGCTGCAGGAAACCAATGATTCTGATTCAAGATTTTTGCTCCCTCTCTAACTACCCATCCCCATTCATCAGTAGAGAAAGGTTTAGTCTTTACTCCAAGATGTTTTTTAACCATTCTTGGTGCAACGGTTTCTATTCCTAAGTTTGTTGCAAGCCATTTTTCATTACTCATTCCGTTAATTTCAGACATATCATGCAATAATTTTGGATCAGCACAAACAGCAGAAAATGTCATATGAGTTGTACCCACAAATCGTGCCCCTAATGATTTTAATCCCTTCCACAATGCAGTTATTGCATCGTAATTTGGTTGGAAATTTCTATTATCACAACCGTAAAGCAACATTTCATCAGAATGCAACCAGATTGAATCAAAACCGTAATTAAGATTAATTTTTGCTTCATGTTGTAATCTTTCTAGAGGAAGATCTTTTTTTGACCTCTTATTTACGTCACAAAAATCGCAACCTCGCCCACATCCACGCATTGCTTCAATTAGCGAGTTTACAGTAGGACCTTGGATAATTGGAATGTTTTGAATGTTTTTAACAAAACAGTGCATCAATTCTGGAGCATCGCCTTTCTCTAAATCATGGAATAAATCCAACGCGAGCTCATCAGCTTCTCCTACAACAACTGTATCAATCCCATGTATTTTCATCCTATCAGTCTTGGCAAGCTCCCATGCACCATTTCCGCCTACAACAACATGAAAATTATATTTCTTCTTCAATTGAATTATACTGGCACACATTCTTTTGAATTTCATTGCAACATAGGAAAGTTTCTCTGGTGACATGGTTGTTGTCACTGGTGCCATGCCAAGAGGATCCATCACATTTATTCCAACAACTTTAGTATCAGGGCCTATGCATTTTTCAAGCTGTTCTGGCTGTCCGATAAAAACTTCATCTCTTTGATATCCCTGCAAAAGTGCCGCCTCTACTCTTCGTAAACCAACTTGTGCAACTTTTGCTTCACCAGTGACTTTATCCGTTTCTACACTTGGACAAAACACCTTATCAAATACCCACTCTGGAAGTACTTCATATGGACCGCAAGCGATGAAACCATAAAGAAAATTACCTCGATAATTAGTCATCAAACTACGATCTGCAGTTAAAACAATCCTCTTCCCAGCCATTTCTTGTCATATTCATTATACTATGATATAAATCGTTTAGGTTGAGTGTTTTTTAAAGAATTTTCATTTTGACATATAAATCTGGGTAAAATACATCGTATAAGTATGGGAGTATCAGAGCCAAGACATATAGAAAGACACCAGAAAGAAACCAGCTCAATTAGAGATTTTGTTTTTGGTTTTGGGGATGGAATCAATACTTCTTTAGGAATTGTTGCTGGAGTAGGTGGTGCAGATGTTTCTTCAAACCTAATCATACTAGCTGCAATTGTTGCCATGTTTACAGGGGCAAAAGCAATGGCGGTTCAAAATTATCTTGCAGTTAAATCTCAAATACAAATATTACATTCAGAAATTGATCGAGAAAAATGGGAGATAGAAAATGTTCCTAAAGCAGAAAGACAGGAAATCGAAGATGTGTACAAAGCCAAGGGATTTTCTGGTAACGAACTTGAAAATATCGTAAACAAGATAGTTTCGAATCATAAAGTGTGGCTAGATACAATGCTTACAGAGGAATTAAAATTAAATTTAGAAATTGTTGGCAGTCCATTAAAAAGTGCATTTCGCATGTTTGGATCTTTCCTTGTGGGAGGGATATTACCAATCATTCCATATTTTTTTGCAAATGGTTTTGTTGCATTGCTTATTGTAGTATCAATTAGCTTATCTGTGTGCTTTCTAATTGGGTACTATAGGGTGAAACTGACCATCCTCAGTGATCTAATATCGAGCATTGCGTATGCTCGTG
>CAZHDX010000174.1:0-2730 GCA_964531195.1 uncultured Nitrosopumilaceae archaeon | reverse complement strand
TTGCAAATACTAGAGCTGCTATTGGACCAAACTCTGGAACTATTTGTGTGCCAACAATATCAATTGTAGTGTCGCCAGAATGGAATGGGATGCTAATCGTTCTTGAAATACTTGTCTTAGTTTCCGTAACTTGGCTAGATGCATCTTTTCCACCTACTACAACGATAAATTTGTCATCTTCTAAATTAGTATTTGCAGGTTTGCCTGTCATTATTTCATCTGCAGTTTGATTTACTTGTACTTTGGAATCAATAAGGTTTCTTGGTAATGTTACAGTGAGAGAACCGTCTGCAGATGAAGTGATTGTTATCTCGAGTGTCAGTTTATCTGCAAGTATGTTCATTCCTCCTACGGTGCCACCTTTCATTATATATGGAATATCGTATGTTTGATCTCCTGATTTCAAATGATATGTATCAGTGATTATTTGGTTTTGATTAAATCCTCCATTGCCACCAGAATAATAGAATGTTGCATTAGCTTGGTTATATGGACCATAGTTAGTCCTAATGGTATAATTTCCAGCATCTTTCCACAAGGGACCTGTTGCAATCACAGTCTTGGAAAAGCTTCCATCACTTAAAGGACTTAGCTGAGCTACTGAAATGAGATTTTTAAGCGAGCTAAAAATCATTATTGTTATTGCAGTTTGATTTTGTAAATTCTTTACAGCTCCTTTTATTATGATTGTATCACCCTGGTTATATGACTTCAAATCTGTTGTAACTAAGACTGGAGGAACTGTTGAGGTAATATTTTGACTTTGAAAATACTTGTATGCAGTGGTTACATTTGCGTTTGGATTAGATGGTCCACCTACCTGTCCACTCACAGATGGTAGAAAAAAAATTGAAACCACCATAGACACTGCTAAAACTGTGATCGTAGCATATCGTGAGTTCATCTTTACTAGCCAATAATCAAGCCTAATGAGTATTTATGTATTAATTAAACAAAAGTTGACTTATGGTTCTAGTATTTTGGCATGAATCTTAGTCCAGTCTTTGCTGAAACTGCAATTATCGAAATGATTGCAATTGCAAATACTAGAGCTGCTATTGGACCAAACTCTGGAACTATCTGTGTGCCTATGATCTCTACCTCCTTATCGCCCTGTAAAGTTTGGATTGTTAAAGTTCTAAAATCACTATATGCTTCTTCAGATTGAGGTTTGGTTTCTGCTCCGTCGATCAAGATTATAAATGAATCATCTACTCCAGCATCTGTCTTAGCATCAACGAGTGATCTTGGGATTTGTAAAGTGACTGATCCATCTCTTGTAGAATTTAAAGATACAATTAAAGAAATACTCTGAGGATCTATAGTTATGTCGTTTACAGTTCCTCCAGTAATGGTATAATTAACAATAAAAGTCTGTTGACTAGTTTGATCTTTTACTGTAAAATAGCTATTGGTAGGTACTGCAGAACTAGAAAAAACAAATGTTGTCTGAGCAGTTACTGATGGACCATATTGTACCTTTGCCGTATAAGTACCGCTTGATTTCCATAAAGGTCCAGTGGCATTAATTGTTTCAGCGTACCTGCCATCTTGAGAAATATTAATCTGTGCTACTTGAACAAGATTGTTGTTGTTATCTAAAATTTGAATTGTTAATGGAGTTTCTGGTACGACAGCTTTTACCGCTCCAGAAATTACAATTTTGTCACCTATGGTGTATGCTGATTTGTCAGCAGATGTTGTAATGTTAGGAGCTGTTTGCGCGTAAATTGATGTTGCAAACAAAGATATTGATAAAACTGAAATGATTATAAAAATAAAATACCGCATAACAAATTTGATTTCTACATGTATATTTCTTTTACTGTGATTATCTAAAAAAATGAAAAAGTTGAATGTTCTAGTATTTTGGCATGAATCTTAGTCCAGTCTTTGCTGAAACTGCAATTATCGAAATGATTGCAATTGCAAATACTAGAGCTGCTATTGGGCCAAACTCTGGAACTATTTGTGTGCCTATGATCTCTATTTCTCCATCTCCAAATTCAAATGGAATTGTTATTGTTCTTGTATCTGGGGAGGAAATTTCTGTGAAGCCATTTTTCTCTTCTCCATCAACCAATACAACAAAGCTTTGATCACTCATGCCATTTTTTGAGTCAAGTACATTTCTTGGTATGCTTAGTGTTAATTGCCCGTTATCATCAGCTTGAATTTTTACTATCAAACTTTTTGATGTACTACTAAGAGTTCCACTTAACACAGAGCCACCGCTGATGCTGTATTGTATGCAATACATATTATCACCTAGCTTTGCTGCAATTTGACTTGAATCACAAGTTGCATTGCCATTGCCAGAAATAGTGAATTGAACTTTGTTTGATGTTCCCTGTTGATTTCCATACTGTGCAACAATCGTGTAAACTCCACTGCTAGTCCATAGTGGACTTGCTGTGTTTAGATTTGCTGTAAAGTCACCGTTATTGTTCAAATCTAATTGACTGACTTGAACTATATTTCCTGTAGGATCGCTCACCCGTATAGTAATTTGTTGACCCGGGTAAGGATTTTGAACATGACCACTTACAGCCACAATTGAATTGTGATCATAAACTGACTTGTCAGTTGATACGGTCACTGGAATTGGTGTTGAGGGACTAGACATTGGCTGTGGACTTTGTGGTGACGGTAAAGATTCATACTGTGCAAAAACCGGAACCACTCCTACAACAGCCATTGTTGCAAGAATAGCGATCAGCGCGTATTCTT
>CAZHDX010000173.1:0-2754 GCA_964531195.1 uncultured Nitrosopumilaceae archaeon | reverse complement strand
AATTAACCTCCAAGAGACACCCCATGAGGTCTGCCACGCAAAATTTTCTTTATTTTCTTTATCTAGGAATTTAACATCAAATGGTATTGAAAAATTCTGACCCAGAAAATGGGATGTTCCCATTTGAAGGGCCTTACCATCTGGCATAATCGATTCCAATGTCGTGGTGTACACTGCACCTACAAATTTTTCCTTATCTGTTTTTTTGCCTGTGATTACTGGAATTGCAAGTTCTTCTTGAACAGTTGTCTTATAGATTTCAAGTATTGACATTACTTCTTGTTCTGCTTCTTCTTTAGTTGCATGTACTGTATGTCCCTCCTGCCACAAAAATTCTGATGTTCTTAGAAATGGCTTTGTTGATTTGATCTCTGCACGAAGTGCTGTATTCCAAAAATTAATCTTTAGAGGCAAGTCTCTCCAGCTTTTTATCCATTTGGAATACATAGAGTAAGCAAGAGTCTCAGAGGTTGGTCGTAATGCAAGCTTGTCCCCAATCTCAGAATTTCCCGAATGAGTAACCCAGAAAACCTCAGGATTAAATCCAGCAAAATGTTTTTTTTCTTTGCTGAGAAGCGATTCGGGAATTAATACTGGCAAAAAACCGTTTTGATGCCCGGATATTATTAATTTTTCATCAAGCGATTTTTTCAAAGATTCCCAAATAGAATATCCATATGGACGAAGAACAATGAGTCCCTTTACTGGGGCATAATCTGCAAGTTCAGCTTTGACTACAACTTGAGTATACCAATCGCTAAAATTCTCATTTTTTTTAGCTGTTATTCCTATCTCTTTGCTCATTTTACATCATTTTTAGATAATGTACTAATGAGCTTTCTGGTCTTTAGAGAGGGTCGCCCTTACACAATACTTTTCCCATTACCCTACTTTGAAAATTCGAACAAAAGGAGCACTCGATATATCCGATCTCTGATTTAAGGACAGGACAATCTACGGCCTCCTCTTTCATACGCTTTAGCATTTTTGGGCTAACCCCTTTTATTTTTAATTTGCCTTTATCGTCCATCATGCCACTTGCTTTAAGATCTTCCTTTACCTTGTCAGAAAGCTTATGCGGTGATGTGGCTGCTTTTACAGCGACCTCGTATTTATGCGGAAGCTCGTCCATGTTATGTTCCAGAAACTGTGAAATATAATACTAGTGGTGCCGAAATGCTCATCCGGTCAAACTTAATATAATCTGGTTTTCTGTTGTCAAAATGAAACTAGTTGCTGGCAATTTTTGACGTTGAAGGAGTTTTGCTTGATGCAGAATATCTTCCAATTCTTGCTGAAAAGATAAACAAACAAGATGAAATCTGGGAGATTACAAGAATGGGTATTGAAGGGGTCATAAATTGGGAAGAAGGTCTTAAAACCAGAATTAATGCCTTAAGGGGAATAAAATATGAGACTTGCAGAGAGATAGCTGACTCTCTTCCAATAATGACTGGTGCAAAAGAGGCATGTCGTGCGTTAAAAATTGCGGGGTGGAAATTACTTGCAGTCTCCGGTGGATTTACAATAATGACTGATAGACTCAAAAAAGAATTGGATCTTGATTATGTTTTTTCAAATGAACTTATCTTCAAGGATGGAAAATTAGATGGCGTTAAGATTCATGTAGACTCTGATAAGGCAAAATCTGCAATTATAAAAATAAAGGAATGGAAGGAAAATAAGGATAATATTGTTGTTGTAGTAGATGGTGCAAATGATATCAAACTTTTCAACATTTGTGGTTTGGGTATTGCGTTTAGAGCACAAGATATTGTAAAGGATTTAGCCACAGTGACTCTTGAAGAAAAGGATTTGTCTTTGCTAATAGATATTATTAATAAACACTATGGCTTGAATCTTAAATTACAAACTTTTGCATAATCAGATATTAATTTAAATCCAGTGATAATATGGTTTGTAATTGTCAGTAGAAATAATTCCAGTTAAGATTGATAAAAACATACAGGAAAACGACGACATTGTAAAATTACTCTTATCTTCTTTAGTACATACAGAAATAAAAGATGGTGATATTGTAATTGTAACACAAAAAATTGTATCAAAACAAGAAGGTCAAATAGTACAATTATCAAAAATTAACGTAACATTGCTTGCAAGCGGTATAGGAAGTGAATATGGTAAAGATCCACGTGTTGTCCAAAAAATTCTTGATGAATCAAAACGCATAGTGAGGTTAAGTAACGGAATAATAATATCTGAAACTTTTCATGGATTTATCTGTGCTAACGCAGGAGTTGATGAAAGTAATGTTGAAAACGGATACGTCACATTGCTACCAAAAAATGCGAACGAATCAGCCCAAAAATTACGAGAAGAGATAAAGAAAAAAACAGGAAAAAATGTTGCAGTAATTATATCTGATACATTTGGTAGACCATTTAGAATGGGTCAAACGAATTGTGCCATTGGAACTGCCGGAGTTTCAGTAATTTCAAATTATATTGGAACAAAAGATACCTTTGGGAGAACTCTTAAGGTTACTGAAATTGCGATTGTAGATGAATTGTGTTCAGCCTCGGAACTGATTATGGGTAAATCTCTTCAGATTCCTATTGCAATTATAAGAAATTACAAATTTGACAAATCTCAAGACGAAATAAAAGAACTACTTAGACAAAAATCTGAAGATCTATTCAGGTAATATATCAAACCGAGTTATAAATAAAGAATATATTCCATGCTAAGGAGTACGAATAAGCGTTGAGCATTTTAAAGGTAGAATTGCATTGC
>CAZHDX010000172.1:0-2767 GCA_964531195.1 uncultured Nitrosopumilaceae archaeon | reverse complement strand
TTCAGCTACGCCATGAACCGCTGATCTAAGTTTTTCTAGAGGTTTGACTAGATTTCTTGCAAATAAGATAGAAGTTATAGCTAATCCTGCGGTAAGTATGACAATGAAAACAATGGTGTTTTTTTGAAGATTTACAACCTCCTTGAAGGCGTCTTTTTGAGGCATCTCAACAACATAAAACCAATTTGTGTTTTCAATAGGACTAATTGAGCCTACAACAAGATCTCCTGCATAGTTGGTATAGCCATCAAGATTTGAAACAGTAACATCTGAGGATCTGCTCGTGAAAATTTTGGTCAGATCTCCTGAATCAGGCTCTGATACTCTTAATTTAAGATCTGGATTGCTGAGTAGCCCTAGCTTTTCAATATTTGCCGGTTTTGATAAAAAGTAGCCCTCAGAATTTACAAGATATTCGTCTGTGGAATCTGATCCATCAACATTTGAAATCAAATTTGAGGTATCTATCCTCGCCACAAGTATTGCAGGAACATAGGTTTCTCTAGATATTGGCGAATAAATCAGCATAGTCGGCGTGTCTCTACTGAACATGCCAGATCCATCTACAATAGGGTCTTGTGAGAGAAAGATATCTGTCGCGCCTGAATCTGTTGTTTCTACAATATTACTTGTTTGTAGGTCGCTAAATTGTAAATCTCTGAATCCCTCTGTAAAAAGTATCTTTCCTGTTTTTTTATCTAGTATCGCAAAATCTTCTATCCAGTTATAAAAATCCAAATCAACATGAAACTTGTTCATCAATTCTATTTTGGATAAAAATCCCAAATCACTGTTTAATTTAGAGTTTGTCAAATCTTCAGTTTTAGACATTACCAATGGTTGATGAGAAATATGGCTAATTGCTATTTTTTCTTCTGAAATAAGGTTTGAAATCTTATCAGCTTGTGACTTAGATTCTAACTTTAATCTTGTATCAATATTATTCCTTTCATTCTGAACCTTATCAGAGTATACCAAGCTTGTAAAAATAATAGTTGGCACTATACTTACAATCAGAATTAATGCCAATAGTTTGTGTGAATATTTACGAAAGAGAATCATGTGAGCTCCTGGCATAGATTGTCATTACGAATTCGACCATTTTTCTCCCCATCCGATGTAAAGATCATCTAGAAATGAGTTCCAATCATCCACGGATTTGTATGTTGGATAAGGTATAGGAACAATTGGAAGATCAGAGCTTGAAATAATGTTGAATTGACCATCATCACGTATTTTTCCTATTCTAACAATTTTTAACAGATGTTGTGTTTGCGGATCGACACCCACTACACCCTCTGGTGCAATAAGAGATACTCCTTTAACTGCATCCAACACCAAAGATGGCTTGTCTGTTCCAGCCTTCTCAACTGCAGCTGCAAAAATGTACACACTGGTATAAGCTGCTTCCATTGGATCATTTATCACAGAATCTTGCCCATACTTTTCTTTAAATGCGTTAACAAATTCTTTATTCTCTTTGGTATCAATACTTTGGAAATAATTCCATGCTGCATAATCCCCAGTCGTGTCTTTTGTCCCTAACTGCTTGACTTCACTCTCTCCTATACTAAATGACATTGTAGGAATCTTGTCTGATGTAATTCCTTCAGATCTTAATTGCTGGAAGAACCAGATGTTACTATCTCCGTTAATTGTGTTCAAAATTACATCGGGGTGAGAATTCTTGATCTCTTGAACTATCCCAGTAAAGTTTTTGTCTCCAAGCTTTCTATACTCCTCGCCAACTATCTGACCCCCAAGCTCTTTTATTCTGTATTTCATTATCTCGTTTGCACTGCGCGGAAAGACATAATCAGAACCAACCAAAAAGAATTTTTTTCCCAGATTATTAAATGCCCAGTCGACTGCTGGGAGAGCCTGTTGGTTAGGAGCTGCTCCAGTATACACAATGTTTGGAGATTCTTCGAGTCCCTCGTATTGGACAGGATAGAAAAGAATATTGTTATATTCTTCAAAGTAAGGAAGCATTGTCTTTCTACTAGCTGATGTCCATCCGCCAAAAACTGCACTAACATTGTCTTTTGCAATAAGATTTTTTGCCTGTTCTGCAAATGTTGGCCAATCAGAACGACCGTCCACTATTATCGGTTCTAGCTTTCTTCCCAAAACTCCTCCTTTTTCATTTATTTCATCAATAGCAAGGAGTGTCGCATTTACAACAGGTTTTTCACTAATAGCCATTGTTCCTGTCATAGAATGAAGTATACCAACTTTAATTGGCTCGCCTACAAATTGGATTTCATTTGGAACCTGTAAAATTTGATTATTTGTAATATGATTTTGTTTGGTAGAACCATTATCTGTGAGGAAAACGATAGATGAAATAGCTGCAGCCAATAAAATAGTAATCAAAATTAATTTCAAGCTATTCCTCCAATTAGATAATTAAAGGCGAAAGCTTTTGCTCTGATTTTTGCATAAATTTTTCTATTCAAAGATTTAACTAAAGCCACAGTGTGTAATCACATAAGACAAACTCTGCATCTACGCGATCTCGTGATACTGATATTTGTGTAACAATTTTCATATACTATTCTAGCTCAATAGGCATATGGGGCTTGAGAAGAAATTAAAAAATTCCACTAAACGAGCTGTAAACAAAGGTGCCAAGCTTGGCAAGAAAGGTATTGAAAAAGGAGCTGAAGTGACTACTAAAGCATACGACCAAGCAAAAGAGGCAGCTCAAAGGGGTCGTGATAAGGCCAGAGAAAAAAAATAGAGCCCATCTTTTGAGCATCCAAAC
>CAZHDX010000171.1:0-2770 GCA_964531195.1 uncultured Nitrosopumilaceae archaeon | reverse complement strand
ATTAAACCTGGTAGGTCTATTAGTTCAATAGGAATAAACCTCCATTCATCAAGACATTTTGAATTCTGATGTTGATCGTGAACATTAAACTCGGTGTGAACACATGTGGTAATTGCATTTCCCATTGCTTGTTCTGGTTTTTTTGTAGTGAATGGATATGTAGAAACTTCAGAGTGAGAAAGCGTTGCTGCATTAAAAAAGGTAGTCTTGCCGGTATTTGTCTTGCCGATTAGGCCAATTCGAATTGGCATGTTATGATGATCAAAATTTGAATATTTATCTCTGCCGAAGAAAACCTAGATTAAAAAAAGTTATTTTTCGTCAAGTTTTTGCCTAGTGTTCTTAATTGCATCTGCGTTCCAAGAAATTTCATCAAGTTCGTCTTTTGTTAAATCTTCATTCCACTTGTCTAAAACAATTTTTAATATTTGAGATGCAGGAAATATCAAATTCCAGTAAGGATGATGTTCTGCAGTAGTATACGCAAGTTCAGAAATTTCCTCTAATCCCATTTTTGCCAAAGTCAGAGGATCTATCTTTTCTCCATAAATTCTAATTATGTTTGATTCAAGATCTGGTTGGATTTTTAAAAGAAGGTCTTTTTGTTCCTGTGATTTTGCTAGTTTTATAAGTGATTCATAGAATTCAGAAAAATTTTTCTCGGGCATATCTTAAAAAAGTCTTTGATGCTCTGCTAGCATGCATCTGTTAAAAACTACCTCAAGGCCAGCTTGTTGTGCAAGAGATTCAGCTTCCACATTATGTATGCCTTCCTGTAACCAAATTACACTTGGGTTTATTTTAATAGATTCCGTCACAACAGGTAACACCTGTTCTGACGGTCTGAAAACATCAACAATGTCAACTTTTTCAGTAATTTCTGAAACCTTGCTAAAACATTTTCTATCCAAAATCTCATCGGCAGTAGGATTCACTGGGATAATGTTGTAGCCAAGATCTGCAAGATATTTGGGGACGTAATGAGCTGCCTTTTCAGGATTCTTTGACATGCCCACAACTGCAATATTTTTTAACTCGTAGAATTTTTTTATTTGTTCATCGGTATGCGAATCTTTTTCCATGTTTATCACTACAACTTTTTAGTTTAATATCTTGTCGAAGATCATTTATAGGGAGATTTTTAGATAAAAAAACATGGAGCAGGAACCTAATGATGTAATTGTTTTAGCCGCAATCATGCGTGGCGCTAGAAAATTCGACAAGATAGCAAAGACGACAAAAATAGACCCTAAGGAATTAAATGACATTTTGCAAAGATTAGAAAGATTAGAATTGGTAAAACTAACTGAAAAAAAAGTGTTTTTTGGACCAAAAAAGGAATTAAACCTAACTGAAAAAGGCATAAAAGAATTCGAGGAAAGAAGATTCGAATTAGAAAAAAGTTGGGACAATATGGTATCCGTATGGAAGACTGGTGACAAACAAAAATTGCAGCAATATATGGATAACAATCGTTCAATTATACCATCAATGATGTTTTTGGGAATTATGGACATGATGATGTTTGGAACAATGATGAGCTTTATGGGCATGGCAATGTCCAGTTTCGTTCCTGATTCACAAATGTATGGGGATGCCGGCACCGGCACACAAGATTCTGGTAGTGACGCAGGAAGTTCTGATATGGGAGGCGATATGGGTCATGGAGATGGCGGCCCTGGTGACTTTGGTGGCTTTGACGTTAATTTTTAATTAAAAACCAAAATTAAACAGAACAATAGGCAGAAGTTACCTTATAGTTATGTTGCGTAAAAAGAAAAAAGGTATCTCTTTTAGCTGCATCCAAGCTTTGTCATTACTTTGCCGATGACATCGTATGGAACACCTGAATCAGTAAGAGCATTCTTCACTGTTCCGCACACATCTGCCGGGACTGGGTTTTGACCTGTTGAAGTCGCTGTCATATTGGATCCGCCTGGCGGAGGTGTAGATGTTTCAGTTTTGCCTTTCATCTGTGCTTCAGACAGTGCTTGTTGCATTTGATCAAATTCACCCGGAGCACAAATATGGTCTCCACAAATCTTTTGTCCTCCTGCATAACGCACTGTATAGTGGTTATCATTGAAGCTAGTTCTTGCCGTAAGAGCACTTACAGCTGGGATTGAAACTACTACAATAGATGCCATAAGGACTGCAGTGACAAAAAGTGCTACTGTTAACTTTGACATTAACCTGACTATTGTCAGGCCATATAAAAGAATTACGAACCTTTTAGGGATCATGGGATTGCTTTTCATAACAAATAGATAGTATGGAAAATGATAACACACCTAGAAAATCACATGACAGCAAAAATCGGCTCAAAGGCCCCGAATCTTAAGGTATCGAATTGGGTTCAGGGTCTTTCAACCAATCTTGATAAGGAAAAAGACAATGTGGTTTTAATTGAAGTTTTTCAGGTAAATTGTCCAGGATGTTTTCTATATGGGATTCCTCAGGCTATAGATATTTACAATAAATATAGAAAGGAAGGTGTAACCGTTCTTGGAGTAGCAACCGCCTTTGAGGATTTTGATAAAAACACATTGCAAAACTTAGAACTTCTACTCACAAAAGGTGAAGTAATAGGTGAAACTCTGAAGGCACTAGGACAATACGGACAATTAGTATCGGAGAATAAATTGCCATATAAAATACCGTATCCCGTGGGGATGGATTCCCTTAAAAGGGAAGCTGGGTCCCCGAGCCAAGAAAAAATGGATGAAATTATCAACTCAAATGTTCCTGACTTTGATAGCTATGATGAAAA
>CAZHDX010000170.1:0-2787 GCA_964531195.1 uncultured Nitrosopumilaceae archaeon | reverse complement strand
GTATGGGTGGAATCTCAATTGCCGTACAATTCTACAGAACCACTTAAAAAGATTGAAATAAATTTTAAGGGAATAGGATTTTTTAATAAACCCTCAGACAACTTTATTGACAGAATTTCAACTACAGAAAACGTAACGCTTAGACCCGAGGGAGGAGATCAAAAACTTTTCAGATCAGATGCTATTACAATAAGATATGCCGATGAAGGAAAAAAAGATATCTTATTTTGTGATTACAATATTCAATCAACATGTACTACTGTTTCAGACATAATTGAAGTGGCACCGCATATCACATCGTTCCAGATTGACACAACTGAATTCTCCATCGAAAGCACTATAGCAACCTCTGGCTTGACCGTAGTTCTAATTCTAGTAACTTTAAGAATTTACCAAGAACATCGTTAATGTAAATCCGCTAAGCTAGTGTTTCCGATTTAGTTCAAGCTTATTTACATCATAACAGAGGGAGATCTGTGAAGACAATAGCTAAAATAGGAATCATAGCTGCGATAATAATTGCAGTTGTAATTGGTCTTATTGCTTATTCATATACACAGATTCAGGTTAGTCTTGAAAGCATTTCATACCAAGGGCTTGATGTTTCCCTTTCACACGGATCCATTAGTAAAGCAATTCTCAATGGCATCACAGGAAATTGGCTTGGTGCAATTCTTGATCTGATTACTGGAGTCAAGCTAGGACTTGGATTTTCCCTTACTAACCATGGATTATTTCCAGTATACATTCCAGATGTCTCATATGATCTTCTTGTAAATGATGTAAAAGTAGGACAAGGTGAGACGCACATTGATAAAACAATCAATCCTGGAGAAACCAGAAACATTGATGATACTCAGGATATTCAGTTTAGCAACATAAAGCCAGCCATTTCATCAATTGTGGATTTAGGTGGAATAATAAATTTCAAAGTTAATGGAACGGCTTATTTCAAGTTCTTAGGATTTTCTTTTCCAGTATCGTTTGAGGCTACAAAACAAGTGAATGTTGTAGATGAATTAAAGAACAAACTTATCGGTGACAGAATCCATTAAGAACTCAATGACATGTAGATCTAGTTACCTAGTTCCTCTCCAATCAGTACCAATTTCTTCTGCATTATCTGGTATAGAAGTAAAAGAACAATTCCATAAACACAATCTCTTCACAAACTAACTTCAAGTAAGTTAACTTTGATCAGGAATATTCAAATTGTAATTATTTGAAATTAAAGAAAGGACTATGAAACACTCGTTAGAGCTTGATCTGAAATCAGCGTATTCTTTTTTGAATATTGCTCATTTCTCTAACAATTCAGTGCGTACATACTTTAAAATATGAATAGACTAATTTTTTTTACATGTTTTTTATTTTCAATTATTGTAATCTGTGGTAATACCCAAGCTGCAAATGCCACACAATATGATTTGGAAAATAATTCCTCTAAAATAAATCACTCAAAAGTTAAGATTGCTCTCATTGAACAATCATTTACAAATGCAGCTTATACCCGAAACCACTTTTATAATTTCTATGCAAAATATAAATTCCCTCCGGCAGGTACAAAAATTACAACTGATTTACAAAATCTGACAAGCCCGTTACCGCATGGCCCAATAATCTATTGGAGTCAAGATGAAACAAAAGAGCCATCTACACCATTTTTGGAATTTTTTGATTTCGTACAAAAAATTATGGCAAAAGAAGTATCATATGCACAAATCGATCATTTAAGAGATGAAGATGTGCACGAGGGAAAAATATTTGATTCTGAAGGAAAAAATCTCTATGATATACTTGTTTTGTTCCATCAGGAATATGTTAGCCAACAAGAATATGATAATTTCAAGACATTTGTAGAAAACGGAGGAACTATAATTCTCGCAGCCCCTAATGTTTTCACGGTTGAGGTAAAGTATTCAAATGAAACTGATAGTGTTACACTCGTTAAAGGTCACGACTGGGAGTTTGATGGTAAGGTTGCCAAACCAAATGTAGCTGAGAGATGGGTAAACGAAACAAGGAATTGGGCTGGGAGTAACTTTCTTACGGATCCTACATTTGTACCGATTACCTTCACAAATAATCCATTCAATTATTCTCATACTGAAGAACAATATCTCTCTAATCCAAAAGATCTGGTGCTGTTAAATTATGAACCACACTATCCACCAAATCATAAATTCAATCCCATGGTTGCCACATACGAATTTGACTATGGCAAAGGAAAGATTATCTCACTTAGTATATGGGCTAATAAAATTTGGCCCAATCCAAAATTTGATCTGTTTTTTGAAAACGTGATAATGCCTCGTGCAGCAGGAAATGTATTTGATTTAGATGGTGTTAATGGAACAAGTAAAATATTCTCACTTATGCAAACCGCAGCTGTTTCCAAAATTGACCTTGACAAAACTCAAAATATTATGAAGGTTTACTTGGAAAAACCAGTTCCTAAAAATGATGCATTGCATATAGTCCTACAAAATACTTTCCTGAAGAATTATCCAGATAAGAGTCTCTCAGTTTTGGTGAATAATAAAACAGTTTCCTATAATCATTTTTCGGATAATATTGAGACAGGTTTAGAAATACCACTGCTTCAAGGTGCATCTATAATTCAACTAGGTGTCAATAGCCAATCAAACACAACTTTTGTAACATCAAAAGGCAATAGTACTGGTATCAGCGATACTAATGGCACCGTTAATACCTTGACGCCATTTACATTATCCACTATAAACGGTAGCAGTTATACTGTCACGGGTAGTTCAAATCTTACACCAA
>CAZHDX010000169.1:0-2813 GCA_964531195.1 uncultured Nitrosopumilaceae archaeon | reverse complement strand
AAGATCAACTCCAGGAATTGGTCGTGTGGCAGAGCCAGGCTTAAGTGAAATTGTTTCCAATCCTGGCACAGGAGTTATCATGGCACCACCAGTTTCTGTCTGCCACCAAGTATCAACTATAGGACATTTTTTTTTACCAATCACATCAAAGTACCATTTCCAAACCTCTGGATTGATTGGTTCACCAACAGTACCAAGCAGACGCAATGACGAAAGATCAAACGAATTTGGAATGCCATCTCCAAATTTCATAAACATCCTAAGTGCAGTAGGAGTTGTGTAAAATATTGAGACTTTGTACCGTTGGATAATCTCCCACATTCTTGAATTGGATGGAAAATCCGGAGCACCTTCATACATAACTTGGGTTGTACCATGAAGTAATGGTCCATATCCAATGTAGCTATGTCCTGTAACCCATCCAATATCAGCGGTACAAAAATAAACATCAGGCGCTTTAATGTCAAAAATCCATTTGAAAGTAGAATATAGGTGTGTAAGATATCCACCAGTTCCATGTAGCACTCCTTTTGGCTTTCCCGTAGTACCAGATGTATAAAGTATGAATAAGGGATGCGTGCTGTCTACCTTTTCAGCTTCACAATTTGGTGAAGCAATCTCCATCAGTTCGCTCCATATTTTGTCTTTTGAGTTTGTTGGAAAAGAAATTTTTGCATGCTTTAGTACAATCACATTTTGTACGAAATCCAGATCAGAGATTGCTTCATCAATTACCTCTTTTAGTTTAACAACCATGCCACGTCTAAATCCTCCATCAGCAGTGATGATTATTTTTGATCCAGAATCCTCTAGCCTATCTTTAATAGAATTTGCACTAAAGCCCGAAAAGATTATTGAGTGAATAACTCCGATCCTTGCACAAGCAAGCATTGAAACAAGTAATTCCGGAATCATTGGTAGGTAAATTGTTATTCTGTCTCCTTTTTTTGCACCCAATGATTTTAGCACATTTGATAGCTTGTTTACTTCTACCCACAAGTCATGGTACGTAATAACACGACGGTCACCGTTTTCTCCTTCCCAAAAAAGTGCAGTTTTTGTTGGATTTTTTTGTACTATGATGTCAAGTGCATTATATGAAGCGTTTAGCTTACCACCAACAAACCACCTTCCAAAAGGCGGATTCCATTGCAAAGTATCAGTCCATTTTTCAAACCAATGAAGGTTTTTTGCTTCTGCTTCCCAGAATTTTAGATAATCTTTTTCAGATCTAGATCTTGCGTAGGAATCATTATTCCCAAGACCTATCAAATAGTCAGCCAACACAGTACTTTCAAATCTGTCCTAAAAAAAAGATTTGGCTATACAAGGAGGCACGGAGCGAACACCACTTCCTATTCTTTTGACTTACTGTGATGACATTCTGCTAAGCCAATCTGAATCTTGAGAATCTTCTACACCGTCAGCTCCAATAGCAACAGGTTTTGGCGATACTACGGGGGGAGAATTATCTATCGCTTGTCCAGTTACCGGTGCTGCGTTTTTAACGGGTTCTGAATTTGGGTTATTTTCTACTTTTCCCAAATACGAAACGGCGGCTGAATGAAGTTGTTCTTTTGGGTTTTCTGTTCGCTCCAGATTTTCCACTGAAAGATCAGATATTCTTCGCTTGATAGTTGTAATTTCTGCTTTTTCGTGTTCAATGTGTTCTATTATTTCCACAGTCTGTGTCTTTACAGATTCATACTTTGCATCAGAAATCTCATTGCTTTTGTGTTGCAACTTGGCATCAAATACAAGCATTCTGATTGACTTAAGCTGGCTATCCAACTCTGTCAGTCTGTGCTCTAGTTTTTCTTTGATTTGTTTTTCTGTTTCTTCGATAGTTAATAGCTTTATCTTGTATTTTTCATGGATGAGCTCTGCATCCTCCTTCATGTCATCATTTTCAGATACAATGTCTATCAAGGCTTGTATGCGACGTAGTGTGAGACCCTTTTCTCGCAATAGTCGTTGTGCTTCTAATCTCCATCTAGGAATGAAAATTACGAATGCACCTTGTACTACCAGTTGCTCAAATGCTATCTGCCTAAGTCCTTCAGAACCACAATCAACACCAACAGTTTGTACACTGCCGTCGATATCAGTTATGGTGCCAACAACTTTGCCGATAAAAGTCCCGTACATGTCCTTTACTTGTTTGCCGATAAACTCGATCTCTTCTTTGCTCATTGCCTAAAGGTTTTAGACTTCATATAATCAACAAAGTGTTAACAAGCTTTCAAGTTTTAGTAAGATCATTTTAGCTAAATCAAAAGAGACATTAGGTATAAGGTTAACAATTTTAAAATATCACAAGGCATAATTTGCCTTATGATTCAAAAAGAAGATTTAGATCAAATTTTGCATTTTGTGTCAAAAAGGTGGATAGATCTAAGTCGTGACAGCCACAACAGAGCATTTGAAAATCTACCAACAGATTTTTGGATGAATTCCATCGGAGGGACTGCCGGCACAGGGAGATGGATTACAACACTGATGTATACTGAAGATGAAGCAGAAGCTGAATCATTCAAAGAAGTTTTGCTCAGATGGCAGTCAAAACATAACGCAACAAAAGATTCCAGCTCAATTGATTTAATTCAAATTCGCAAAAAGTAGATTATTTATAATTGGAAAGCTGTCCGAACATAATGTCAGAATTTTCTCATTCAGAAACGGAAATTTTATCAAAACACTTTTCAAATGTGAACGATTCTGTGTTTGCAATAATAACTCCAAAACAAGTTGACCGTGGTGCTTTGATGTCAAGATATAGTAGATCAGACAAAAGCATGCGAAAAATATTTCTT
>CAZHDX010000168.1:492-2850 GCA_964531195.1 uncultured Nitrosopumilaceae archaeon | reverse complement strand
GCAATCATAGAAAAGAAGATGTAGGTTCCAACAAAAATGAATATCTTGCTAAAAAATCCTTCCATGCCCACAATGCGTTTTGTGGCAGCTCCCATTATGGTAATGCTAGATATAATTAGAAAGGTTAGACCACCATTAGCCTGAACAAATTCAGTCATCCAGGGAATTAGCCCATCTGTAAAAATTGATTTATGAGTTGGATGAGCACCACCATGAAGTGCAAATGATACTGAAGTAAAAATTGCTCCCATCATAAAGATGAATAGAAATATTTTGACAATAGAACGTTTGACTGGACTCCTCGTTTCAGAAGGTCTCATCACTCTATCGGTCATTCTTAGACCATACAGGAAACCAATTCCAAATGATGGTGCAAACATTAAATCAATTAGAATTGGTGATTGTTTGATAGTTCTATCTATATCTGGTCCAAAAACCAGATATACAATTAATGCTAGCGCCGCAGCTCCCACAAAAATACTAATGTCAACCCAACTTCGCTTGTTTTTTAGCTCGTATAGATCTGGTCCCCATTCGTCCATGGAATTTGCTTTAAAAAGAGGCATTAAAGAAATAAATCAAAATGATTTTGCCTATTTTATCAACTCTCTTTACTTTTTATTGACTCGTGATTAATTGAGAGGATGAGAGGAGGCAAACCACTAATTGCGGTAGGAATAGCTGTTGTCTTTTTTGGAGCGGTGTTCCTTCTTCAAGGCCGATCTCTAATAGGGCCTCAATCCTCTTTTATGTATTCTAATCCTCAATGGATTACGAATGGGCAAATAATCATAATTCTAGGAATAATTATATCAATAGCTGGAATTATAGTATTAAAAATTAGTTCACGATCCCTAAGGTGATAGTAGATCTAACTTTGTCAATTTTTCGAATTTTTTTTGTTATTAAATTGTCCATCTGAGCTTCTGTATCTGTTTCAGCCTCTACTACTATGTCATAATCGCCATAAACAATTCTGGCTTCTTTCACTTTATCCATATCGCGAAGCTTGGATAATATGAGATTTTCCGCACCAAGTTCACAACCAATTAGAACGTATGCTTTTTCCATAGTATTACACCAAATCACGATCTTAAATCTTTATTTCAAAATTTTGAAGTAAACTTGCGTTGACATCATAAACTCTGACTAGGTGGTTGTTAGTATCTGTAATATACAACTTACCTTGATATAATTCAACATCACTTGGTTCGTAAAGATCAAGCAAATCACATCCTTTGTCGTCGAATTTACAAACTCCGTTCATACTTGTCTTATCTATGATTGTTGAAACTTGGCTGGTTTTTAGATCAATCAATCTTATTGCAGAATTGTAAGTATCTGCAACATAGATTTTGTCTTCCAGAACAGTCAGACCCAAGGGATGTTGAAATAGCGCATCATCAACATTTCCATCTTTATGTCCAAAAGCAAACAATCCCTGACCCACTATTGTCCTGAGTTTGTTTGTTTCTAGATCTATTTCTCTGATCGCAGAACTTTCACTATCAACAAAATATAATTTGTTTCTAGAAATGGATAACCCACTTGGTTGAGCAAGTTGTCCCTGTTGTTTTTCTCCATCAATAATATTCTCATGCCCATTTCCAGCAAACGGCTTTGCAATTTTAGATTCCATATCATATGACCATATCTGATGAATTCCTGCCATCGCAATGAAGATGATATTGTCTTTTTGTGCAACATCCCATGGGGAAGAGATTGAAATTTCTTTTCCATTTCCACCTTTTGAGATCCATGAGCTTTGAATCCCCGTCCCAACAATTGTTTCTACTTTTTTACTAGTCAAATCAATTTTTCTTATAGCATGGTTTTCAGTGTCTGCAACAATGACGGAGTTATCTTTCCATGCTACTCCTTGCGGTCTGAAAAAAGATGCACTTTCAAAACTACCATCTGAAAATCCTACCTTGCCACTTCCTATAATATATTCAATTTTACCAAGCAGGTTTGTAACAATTATTCTATTGTGATTAGAATCAGACAGGGCAATTCTATCATTAGAAATAGATATTTTTCCTGGAAAAGAGAGGATGGTCTTGCTTGAAAGTAAATTGGGTATCATCTTAACTGGATTCCTTGTTAGAGTTCCCATGGTAGAATGTTTTTCCAAAAGAACATCTACCGTATCCTCAATTGATTCTTTTTGACCTTCACCTGATTGTTTGTAGACTATGTTGCCAGTTGGATCAATAATGACAATTGTTGGCCAGCCAGTGACTTGATATTTTTTCCATATTGACATATTTTTATCAACAACGACTGGATGAGAAATCTCATATCTTGAAACTGCATTTTCTATATTTTCCGTATATTGTTCATTTAAAAATTTTTCAA
>CAZHDX010000168.1:0-482 GCA_964531195.1 uncultured Nitrosopumilaceae archaeon | reverse complement strand
TCTTTTTTTCATATTTTTTTTCAAACTGAGATAAAACAGCAAACATGTTCATGCAGTTTATACAACAGTAAGTCCAGAAATCCTAAATTATTACATGTCCTTTCAGATTTTCAAGCGAAAGTGGTTTGTTTGCATTTATCCAGTCAAAATTCTCAGGAAAACTAGGTGCCTTTATTATTCTAGTAAAAATTTCATCATACATGACTTAGTTTTGATTTTTCATTATAAATATCCAGTGTGGATATTTGTGGTTCTTAAAAACCAGCAAGAATAGGATTTTTTGGTTTCATTATTTCACGTAATAGAATAGTTGCATATGAACCCCTTGACAATGTAAACCCTACCTGAGAATCTCCTATGGAAAAATGTTCACACATAATTGCAGACTGTCTAAATCCTCCCTCGTCGCTTACTTCTTGCATCTCCTTTACAAAAAACTCTTTAGCATGAACTTGTTCTTTTTCTAAAATTTTGGAAATATA
>CAZHDX010000167.1:0-2870 GCA_964531195.1 uncultured Nitrosopumilaceae archaeon | reverse complement strand
TTTTATGTTGACGTTTTTTAATGGTGCAAGCATTAAGGATGTTTCAACAAATCCTGCATGATAAAATTTTCTTTTCATAAAATGCCAATAGGAAAATACTAGAATCTTTATTCTTCCTCCTGAGATACGATTTACGATCTCTGGAATATTTTTTAGAGTCGATTGATTTCCGTGATGACCATTAAGTAAGATTATCTTATAAATTCTATTTTTTGACAAAGAAATGCATATTTCAATTAGAAATTTTTGTAATGTTGATTTTGTAATACTCAGATTAAAAAATGGGTGATGCTCAAATGAAACTCCATAATTTACCGTAGGTAATAACAAAAACCCAGTCTTTAAAGAAACTCGTTTTGCAATCTCAGATATAATGTCAGAATCTGTGGAAACTGGCAAATGAGGGCCGTGTTGTTCTATCGAACCAATTGGAATGAGAGCAACTGATCTTTTTGATCTAATTAATTTGCTTAGGGAGGGGTCTGAAAGGTTCTTGACTTCAGTCATTTGGATCTCTTTGGTTTTACATGGACTTTTCCCCAGTAGACCTCCAGTCTTCCTTCTAGGTACATCTTTACAGCTTCTAACAGAGTCTTTGCTTCAATTTTCTGACCTTTCCTTTTTAGAGATTCTACTGTCTCGTTAGATTCTATGTTGAAAGCATCTTGAAAAATTATTGGACCTTGATCTAAATCTTCGGTTACAAAGTGTGCTGTACAACCAACTATCTTTGCTCCACGTTCGTATGCTTGTATGTATGCAAAAGCACCTGGAAACGCAGGTAATAGAGAGGGATGTATGTTGATTATTCTATTAGGATATCTCCATACAAAATTTGGTGATAAAATACGCATGTATCTGGCTAAAACTATTAAATCGATATCATATTGTTTTGTAATAGAAAGGATCTTCTTTTCAGCCAATGATTGTTCATTTTCTTTAACAAGAATAAACGGAATTTTTTCTTTTTTTGCAAGATAAGCCAGAGTTTTTTCAGTACCGATAATTACTACTATATCGCCTTTTAACTGGTTTTTTGCTTTAGCGTCGAGAATGGCTTCAAGACAGTGAGATTCTTTTGTTACAAGTATCGCTACTCTTTTTCTAAATGTTACTTCATGATGTACATTTACTTCCATCTTCAGCTTCTTTGCTAACCTTTCTACTTCATGATTAAAATTTATTGTATTAATTTTTTGTGTAAAAGATGCTTCAAGATACATGCCAAACAGACCTTTTACTACATTCTGATTAATTTTCTCAATATTTCCTCCGTTTTGAAATATAAAATTCGTAAAGCTAGCTACTACTCCTTCATGATCTCGTCCCACTACAGTTATCTCTACGGTAGTCTTAGTCATTCTAAATTTGTAGTTAGATTCCTACTTTATTAATGCTTAAATACCCTTTTGAGATACCTCGAAGTAATAAAATGCATGTAAGCAACGAACTCTTAATTTTATAATCTGTGAGTGATGGAAATTGATTATCTCAATATTATACGAACTGAGGAAAAATAATGGATAGGCTTAGAGGTTCTGACAGAAATCGAAACAAAGGAAAAAGCTATGATCATAACAATCCAGTTAGGATTTGTTCTGTTTGTTCAACACTTGGTGATTGGCATTGTTACGAGTGTTCAAAAGATTTTTGCAACTTCCATTTTACAAACCATAAAGAAAATCAACTTTGTGTAACCCATTAAATGCGGGAGGTGGGATTTGAACCCACGAACTCCTAAAAGACAGGGTCCTAAGCCCTGCGCCTTTGACCAGGCTTGGCAACTCCCGCATGCACCATGACTTTTAAGACAAATTTATCTATTGTTGATGGTTATATGTCAAAACTATTCGGAACAAACGGTATTAGAGGAATTTTTGGAGAAAATTTTAATTTAAATTTTGTATCTGAGATAACTTTATCTCTTACAAATTATTTCAAAAAAGGTCCGCTTCTTATAGGGTACGATGGAAGAGACTCTAGCATTATTATTTCAAAGATAATATGTTCATTTTTTAATTCTTCGGGACTTGATTGTGCAATTGCTGGATTAGTCCCTACACCATGTTTACAATTTGCTGCAAAAACACTTGGTTATAAAGGAGGTATAATGATAACTGCATCACATAATCCACCACGATATAATGGAATAAAACCAAATGCACAAGATGGAGTCGAGATTTCACGAAAAGATGAGCTAAAAGTAGAGAAATTTTTTTTTGAAAAGAATTGGAAAATAAACCCAAAGAAACTTGGCAAAACCTTTAGAGAAGAAAATGTTGTTCAAACTTACCTAAATGGAATAAAATGCCAAGTTAACGCTAAAAAAATCAAGGCTAGAAAATTCAGAATTGTAATGGATCTGGGTAATGGTGCTCAAGCTATAACCGCACCAAAATTATGTCGTGAATTAGGTTGTGAAGTGATAACAATTCATGAAAAAATTGATGGATTATTTCCAGGAAGGGGATCAGAACCAACTCCAGAAAATTTGCAAGATCTTTCAAAAAAAGTAATTAAAACTCATGCCGATCTAGGAATTGCATTTGATGGAGACGGTGATAGAAGTATCTTTTGCGATAATAATGGAAAAATTATAACAGGTGATAGATCTGCACTTCTTCTTTCTAAATTCATTCTAAATAAAAACCCAAAATCAAAACTAGTCACAACAATAAATTCTACTTCTAGAATTGAGGATATTGCACAGAACACAAACTCTAAGGTGATTAGAACTAGAGTAGGAAGCGTAGAAGTATCACGAAAAATGGTTTCAATAAAAGCATTGATCGGATTTGAAGAAAATGGAGGATTCATGTATGGAAAACATAATCAGGTAAGAGATGGTGCAATGACTTTAGCATTAATGC